>JBGSKU010000336.1:0-2816 GCA_041741055.1 Hyphomonas sp. | reverse complement strand
GCGGGCCGCGCGCGCCGAACCGCGCCGCGCCGCACGACGCCAAAGAGCATCGTTCACCAGCTCGACCTCGACTTCGGCCTCACCCAGGCCTTCTGACCGGCGGCGCGATTCGCGTTTTCCACCCGGTTTGGCCTCAAACCCGTTCCATATTGACCATCGATAATAACGGCGGGCGCCTCGCTTCGGCCGTTATTATCGTTTTTCAATGCGAAAAGTGCCTTGATTTTGCTTGGGTTTATTTTTTTTCGATAATTTCATATTGAAAAACAATATGAGGTGGTCTATCTACAACTTGTCGGCAGCGGGATGAGCCCGCCAAGGACAAAACAAACAGCAAACCAGCACAACCAAGGAGTATTGATCATGTCCCCCCGCGCCCAACTGAGCGACCTCGAAGCACAAGTCTTCGTCCCGGTCGTGGCGCTTGCCCGCCAAACCGGAACCGCCCCGATCCGGTATCAGCCCGCAAACGACACGGTCGCGGTGGAACGGATGGATCTTCTGGCCCGCCGCCGCCGCCGCCAAAATCGCCGCGACCTTCGCTCGTAGCGATCCGAAGCACCGCCGACCGCCCCTGAACCGGCGGTGCTTCCCCCCCCCTCTCTCTCTCTCTCTTCTCTCTGCCCCCCTCATTCACCCCCAAGGAAGGAAACACACCATGTACCGCACCCTCATCGCCGCCGCTTTCGCCGTCACCGCCATCGCAACGCCGGCCTTCGCCTCCTCGACCGGCTTCAAGATGGACGTCCAGTATTCCAAAGCGAACCTCGCCACGCCGGCCAGCGCCGCCCAGGAATATGACAAGATCCGCGAGCAGATCGTCGAACGCTGCGAGATCGAACAGGCTGACATGAAGATCGCCAAGGACTTCGCCGTCAAAGCCTGCACCGAGCGCACCCTGACCACCACGGTCCGTGCCATCGGCAACGCCAATCTCAGCCAGGTGCACGCCAACCGCTGAGCCAACGACCTGCAGGGCTGCGGCGCCCGCCTCTCACTCAAGCCTGCCGCAGTCCCAGCAGCCAGCCGCCTTCGTCCTCACGGATGAAGGCGGTTTTTTATGCGTGGAATGCTGCGGATCAGCCCGCGTCGGCCTCGCGCAGGTCTTTCGCCCGCAACACCTGCACCAGCCGGAAATGCGCGGGCACAAACGGGCCATCCTGGTCGGCCTCGAACAGGGCGACGCAGCTGGTGGGGAATTTCTCGTTCAGGCGCAGCGAGGCCTGGTGGTCGCTCGATCCGCCCTCGCGCAGGATCGACAAGGCAAAATCATGCAGGCCCGGATTGTGGCCGATCACCATGAGCGTGGCCGCGCCGTCATTCTGGGTCACCGCCTCGCTCAGCCCACGCAGTCCGGTGAGATAGAGCGACTCCATGGGGCGAACTTTTTCGCCGGTGAATACCGCCGCCGCCTCGGCGCAGGTTTCACGGGCCCGCCGCGCGCTGGACACCAGGATGCGTTCAGGGCTCCAGCCCAGCGCCACGATCTCTTCTGCCGTCCGCTTGGCATCGGCATGGCCGAGCGGCGTCAGCGCACGGCCGAAATCGTCAATGCCTTCCGACCAGGGTTCGGTCTTGGCGTGGCGCATCAGAATCAGACGTTTCATGTGCGGACCGGACCTCGGCGGCTTTGAGGATTTCTCATCGGCGGCTTCAGGTAGCTGTGGTTGTTCGGGCCTCGTTAGGCACTAGTTTCGCAACAGAAATCAAGAGACAGGACCCACGAATGACCCTTTTGCTCGGCGATACCGCCCCGGACTTCGAAGCCGAGACCACCGAAGGCCCTATCCGGTTCCACACCTGGGCGGGCAAGGACTGGGTCATCTTCTTCTCTCACCCGGCCGATTTCACGCCCGTCTGCACAACCGAACTCGGCTACACCGCCAAACTCAAGAACGAATTCACTCGGCGCGGCGCCAAGGCCCTCGTGATCTCGGTCGACTCGCTGGAGCATCACAAGGCCTGGGTGTCCGACATCGAGGAAACGCAGGGCACCGCCGTCAACTTTCCGATCATCGCCGATCCCGGCCGCAAGATCGCAACCCTCTACAGCATGATCCACCCCAATGCGGACGCCAAGGTCACCGTCCGGGCGGTCTATATCATCGACCCCGACAAGAAGATCCGCGCCTCCATCGTCTACCCGCCCAGCGCCGGGCGGAATTTCGACGAAGTGCTGCGCCTGCTCGACTCGTTGCAATTGACCGATGACTACAAGGTGGCCACCCCGGTCAACTGGAAGGACGGCGACGACGTGATCATCGTGCCGTCACTGCAGGACAAGGACGAAATCGCCCGCCTCTTCCCGAAAGGCTACAAGGCGCTGAAGCCCTACCTGCGCCTGACCCCCCAGCCAAACAAGGCCTAGGTCAAGTCCACCGCACGCGGAATATTTTTGCAGCGCCCGCTTCCCCCGGACCGCGGGTTGGGCCAAATCCATGACCCGTGGGGCCGGTGCCCCGGGATATACGTTCCATGACCCTTCTTCTCCTGGCGCTCGGCCTTGTCCTTCTGGTCGCCGGCGGCGAACTCCTTGTGCGCGGCGCGGTCCAACTCGCGCAGAAGTTCCGCATCTCGCCCCTGCTGATCGGCCTTACCCTTGTGGGCTTCGGCACCTCGACGCCCGAACTCGTCACCAGCCTTCAGGCGGCTTTTGCCGGCTCCCCCGGGATTGCGGTCGGCAATGTGGTCGGCTCGAACCTCGCCAACATCCTGCTCATCCTCGGCGTGGCGGCGTTGATCAATCCGGTCATCATTGCGCGCGAGACCTTCAAGCGCGACGGCATCGTGCTCGCCGTCGCCACCCTGATGTGCGT
>JBGSKU010000335.1:0-6111 GCA_041741055.1 Hyphomonas sp. | reverse complement strand
GGCGCGGCGGCCGTCACCGGCACGATGCGCGCGCTGGCGCAGGCGAAGGCCAAGGTCAACGTCGTCGGCCTCATCGGCCTCGTCGAGAACATGCCGGACGGCAACGCCATCCGGCCGGGTGACATCCTGCGCTCGGCATCTGGCCAGACCATCGAAGTCCAGAACACCGACGCCGAAGGCCGCCTCGTGCTGTGCGACGTGCTCTGGTACGCGCAGGAACACTTCAAACCGAAGGCGGTCGTGGACCTGGCGACCCTCACCGGCGCCATCGTCATCTCGCTCGGCCATCATCATGCCGGCCTCTTTTCGAACAGCGACGACCTCGCCGAGGAGCTGACCAAGGCCGGCCTTGCAGAAGGCGAGCGCGTGTGGCGTCTGCCGCTCGGCCCGGAATACGACTCGCTGATCAAGTCCAAGTTTGCCGACATGCGCAACATTGGCGGGCGCGCCGCTGGCTCGATCACCGCCGCCCAGTTCCTGAAGCGCTTCATCAAGGACGGCACCCGCTGGGCCCATATCGACATCGCCGGCGTCGCCTGGGTCGAAGGCGAAAAGGCCCCGACCGATCCGAGCTGGGCGTCCGGTTTCGGCCCGCGCCTCCTGACCAAGTGGATTATGGATAATTATGAGTAGGACCCAAACCCCGCTCACCCCCGCGAAGGCGGGGGTCTCGGGAGTCGCCGGGCCAGATCCCCGCCTTCGCGGGGATGAGCGGAGTTCAGGTTGAGCGAAACCCAGCGTCCCGAATGGTGGTTCTACCACCTCTCGCGCACCGCGCTTGAAGCCGCCGCGCCGCCCCTGATGCAGAAATGCCTTGAGGCGGGGTGGCGGGTTCTCGCGGTCTCTCCGGACTTGGAACGCCTCGCCAAGCTGGACGCTGCGCTCTGGACCTTTGACGAGTCCACCTTCCTGCCGCACGGACAGGCTGAAGCCCCCGGCCTCGACGCCGCCCGCCAGCCTGTGCTGCTCAGCGCGAAGCTCAAGAACGCCAACAATGCAGATGCCCTCGTCCTGATGGACGGCACGGACGCCCCGGTCGAGGCGCCGTTCCGGCGCTGCATGGTCATCTTCGAGGACGGCGACAAGGAAACGCGCGCGAGGGCGCGGGAACAGTTCAAGGCCGCGAAGGATTCGGGGCTCGTCACCCGCTACTTCCAGCAAACCTCCGCAGGCGGATGGAAAGAGGCGGGCGTCTAAGCCTTCTTCACGAACTCGGACTTCAGCCCCATCGCGCCGATGCCTTCGATCTTGCAGTCGATGTCATGGTCGCCGTCTACCAGGCGGATGTTCTTCACTTTGGTGCCGCGCTTCACCACCAGCGATGAGCCCTTCACCTTCAGGTCTTTGATCACCGTCACCGTGTCGCCATCGGCAAGCGGGTTGCCGACCGAATCCTTGATGACTTTGGGGCCGGCGGCGGGCGCAGCCGGTGTCCATTCGTGCCCGCATTCGGGGCAGATCAGCAGGGGGCCGTCCTCATAGGTGAGAACGGATTCGCATTCGGGACAGGGAGGAAGCTCAGCCATGTCCTTCGCCTAATCCGCGCCGCGGCGTTGTGCAAGCCGCCGCGCCGTCATTCTGCCGCCCGGGCGGCGTCCCGGCGGTAATTCTTCGTCGCCATCAGGAGGCAAAAGATGCTGGACACGTTGAACAGCAGGATGATCTCCAGAGACCGGGCCAGCGGATGCTCCGCGCCCTGCGCCGCAAAATGATCCGACAAGAGGCCTGCGATCCAGGGCCCGCAGCCGATGCCGATCAGGGTCAGGCAGAACAGCATGAAAGCGGAGGCGAAAGACCGCATGCGGAGCTTCACCAGCTCTTGCGAGGCGGTGTAAGCCACGCTGGCATAGATCAGGCCGATGAAACTCGGCACCACGTTCCAGGCATAGGCCATCTCCACGCTCGGGGCTCGCAGGAACATCCACGCGAAAGGCAAGGCGATGGCCGCACAGATCGCGATGATCAGCGGGCGCCAGCGCAGGTCCTTCTTCGACAGCGTGTCACACACCCGGCCCAGTACGACGGCGCCGATGCTGCCCACGCCGCCAATCAGCACGCCCAGCGGCAGCGACACCTGACCGGGCGTCAGGCCATAGGTGCGCTGCAGATGGCTGGAAGTGAACACGAGGAAGGCGTTCGCCGAGATGCAGATCAGCAGGCAGCCCGCCAGCAGCCAGAGGTAAGACGACTGGCCGAACACGAATTTCACGGTCTCCGCCAGGGATGGCGCGGGGCCGTCATCCTTGCGCTGGTCGGCGAGGCCGCGCACCGGCTCGGGGATCGCACAGCGGACCGTCAGGGCAAGGAGCAATCCCGGAATGCCCGCCACGAAGAAGGCTGCGCGCCAGCCCCAGAGTTCATAGACATAGCCGCCCAGCGCAAACCCCGCCATGATCCCGAGGCCGATACCGCTGGTATAGACGCCGAGCGCCGTAGCGCGCTCCTGGGGCGGATAGAGATCCGCAATCATCGAGGTCGCTGGCGGCGTACCGCCCGCTTCCCCGACACCGACGCCCATCCGCGCGAGCAACAGGTGCCAGAACGTCTGCGCAAGGCCGCACAGCGCGGTCATCGCCGACCAGATCGTCAGCGCCAGCGCGATGATGTTGCGCCGGTTGCCGCGGTCCGCCCACATCGCCACCGGAATGCCCAGCGTCGCATAGAAGGCGGCAAAAGCGAGGCCGGTCAGCATGCCCAGCTGGCTGTCGGCGAGGCCCAGTTCGGTCTTGATCGGCTCCAGCAGGATCACGAGGATCTGCCGGTCCACATGGTTGAACGTATAGGTCAGCGTCAGCACCGCCAGCACCCAGGCCCGGCCGGAAATCTTCGGCGCCGCAGTCGGAATCGTCGTTGAGGTCATGCCTTGCTCTCCAAGCGTGTGAGGAATTCGGTGAGGGCGGCAACCGTCTCCGGCTCGTCGAGGATCGGGGCATGGCCGACCCGCGGCACCGTCACCAGCTTCGCGTCCGGATGCCGGCGCACCATCTCGCGCGCCGTCTTGTCGGACAACAGATCGGAAATCCCGCCGCGCACCACCAGCAGCGGCGCCTTCTTCAGCCCGCCGAACAGGCGCCATAGGGCGAAGCGGGTCAGGAAGCCCGGCTTCACCTTGCCCAGCCCGCGCGCGATGTCCGGGTCATAGTCCAGCACCACCTGACCATCGGGCAGTTCGCGATAGGTGCGCCGGGCGAAGTCTATCCAGCGTGCCTCCGGCATGTCGGGAAAGGCGGCGCCCTGGATCGTCTTCACGGCCTCGGCTGCGCTCTCCCATCCGGTCACCGGGCGAACCCTGCCGGCATAGCCGGCGATGCGCGTGATCCCGGCTTTCTCGACGACCGGGCCCACATCGTTCAGCACCACGCCGGCGATCCGTTCCGGCATCTGGCGCATCATCAGTAGCGAGATCAGCCCGCCCATCGACGTGCCGATAAGCGCCACGCGGGTCAGGCCCAGCTGGTCGAGCAGGCGGCGCATGTCCTTGGCATAGACGCGCGGATCGTAATTGTCGGGGTTCGGGTCGTGCGCCGAGCGTCCGCGCCCGCGCACGTCCACTGCGATAAAGCGGATCGACTGGGGCAGGGCGGCGATCATCGGTTCGAAATCCTGATGATTGCGCGTCAGGCCGTGCAGGCACAACACGTTCAGTTTCGCGGTCCCGGGGCCATAGGCTCGCGCGTAGAGGGAAAGGCCGTCCTCTGACGTCCAGTGTATGTCCTCTGCCTCAAGGCTCATCGCATCTTTCTCCCTGGCTCCGGACACTTCCGGTCCGTTTCAACGCCTGTTGAGGACTTTGCAGGAAACGCACAATCGTGCAAGCTTCTGGTCTGATTTGAAGCCCGGCCTACTTTGACTCGCCGGCCCGCAAGGGTCCATAACACTCACAAGAACAATGATGAGGATACGCCTCTGAGCGCTCGCAAGCCCCCCACGCCGCCCAAGACAGATCGGGCCGCTGCGATCCTGGATGCTGCCGAAGCTGAATTCAGCGCTCATGGTTTCGACGGCGTCACGCTGCGCACCATCGCCAAGCGGGCGGGCGTCGATGTCGCGCTGCCGCACTATTACTTCGACTCGAAGGACAATCTCTTCGTCGCGGTCTTCGACCGGCGTGCGAAGATGCTGAACGACTGGCGTGAAGAGGCGCTGATCGCGGCCATCGATGCGGCCCGTCCCAAGGCGCCCACCGTTGAAGCCATCGTGCGGGCCTATCTGGAGCCGCTGCTGAAAGGTCCGCACCTCGCCGAGCCCGGCTGGAAATACTACTACGCCCTTGTCGCCTACGTGAACAACGCGCCCGGCTGGGGCGGCCGCCTGATGGGCGAGCATTTCGATCCGCTCATCCGCAAGTTCCTGGATGCCCTCCGTCTCGCCATTCCCGGCATTGATCCGAAGGACCTCTACTGGGGCTATCATTGCTTCTCCGGCGCGTTGACGCTGGCCCTCGCCCAGACGGGCCGTATCGACAAGCTGTCGGGCGGCTTTGTGCGGTCTGAAGATCTCGCGGACGCCTGCGAGCATATGGTGCCCTTCATCACCGCCGGTTTCGAGGCGGCCAAGAAGGCCGTGCCGCCGGCCCGCGCCAAGGCGGCGCGCGTCAAAAGCTCAGCCCACTGATCGCACGCTCGATGTCAAGAAAAAGGGGCGGCGCCCCTTGGACACCGCCCCAGTCTTGAGGCTCCCGGCGGTCCTGCCGCTGTTACGGCAGGACCTGGGAGGAAACGCGCCAGGCGCCCCTAGAAGTTGTAGTCGATCCCGAACGTGAACGTGCGCGGGTCGCCGTAGAAGGCCGTCAAAACCCCTTCGAGACCCAGCGTCGAAGCGCCAGCCGCGTTGAGGAAGTTGTAGCCCGACACCTTGTACTGTTCGTCGGTGAGGTTCTTGGCCGTCAGCGTGAAGCCCCACGGGCTGTCATTCTCCTGCCAGCGCAGGCCGAGGTCGACGAGCGCATAACCCGGCTGGTCAAGCGCGCTCGGGATCTCGAACTGATAGGTCTTGCTGCGATAGGAGGTCATCGCGTTGATCTTCAAACGGCCTTCCTTCAGCAGCAGATCGAACGGCGTATCATAGGTCAGGCGCAGGCTGCCGGTCAGTTCCGGCGTGTTCTGCACCTTGCGCTGATCCGCAACATCGACGCCCACATTGTTGATGAACTCGTCATACTGGGCGTTGATGTAGCCGACAGACAGGCCGGCGGTCAGCATGTCGGACTCGTTGAACATCTCTTCGCCGAGCAGGGCGTTGCCTTCATACTCGAGGCCCCAGATGGTCGCCGCACCGGCGTTCGTGGTGACACCGGCAAACGTGTCGGCCACACCGTCATTGTTGGTATCGACACCAACCGAACCGGGGACCTGCACGTCCTTGTAGTCCATGTAGAACGCGGCCAGGCTCGACTGCAGGCGGCTGTCGAACAGGTTCGACTTCCAGCCGATTTCAAGGCTGTCGACCTCTTCCGGTTCGAACAGCATGAACGCCTTAACTTCGTCCGGCGTCACGGTGCCGCTCTGGTCGAAGTCCGGCGCAGCCGTGGACAGGCCGCGCGGGTCGAACGAGCCGCCCTTGAAGCCCTGCGAGTAGGTTGCATACAGCGTGTGGTCGTCCACCGGCTTGTAGGTCAGCGAGACGCGCGGGCTGAAATCGTCAAAGGTTTCCGTGCCGCGGAAGTTCGAGGTGGTCGCGATCGGAACGCCCGCGCCGCCGAAGAAGTCGGAGAAGCCGCCGATGAAGGTGCGGCGCAGCACGTAGGACGAGCGTTCGTCTTCCGTATAGCGTCCGCCCACCGTCACCGACACCTGGTCGGTCAGGTCATAGGTGAAGTCGCCGAAGATCGACCAGGTCTTGGTGCCGACTTCGCCATAGGTCTGGGCGTTGAGGCCCGGCAGGCTCAGCAAGGTGCCGGTCGTGCCGAGCAGCACGTCGAACACCGTGCTGGCATTGGCATCAAGATAGTAGGCGCCGACAATGCCGTTCAGGCGGTCGCCCGAGTACAGTACCTGGAATTCTTCCGAGAACTGATCGTTCTCGTAGATCGCCGGCACGTCCACGTCCGCTTCCGGCAGCGAGTCGAAGTCGATCGGCGTCGTGCTCGAATCCTCGCGGTAGGCGATGATG
>JBGSKU010000334.1:0-6552 GCA_041741055.1 Hyphomonas sp. | reverse complement strand
GTGGCTCTGGCGGGCGCGTTTCTTCCGCACGCGGGCCCTGTCGACCGCGCATGTCCGCAAGGCTGGCCTGCGTCTCTCGCATGCCGGCCAGACCCGCCGCACCAGCAAGCCGGGCGCCACACTTACGGTCGGCGATATCGTGACATTCGGGAAAGGGGCAGATATCCTGACCGTGGAAGTGCTCGATCTGGGCGCCCGCCGCGGGCCCGCTGAAGAAGCGCGAACGCTGTACCGGCCGCTGGAGTCGCCGACATGATGAAATCCCTGAGAAGCCTGTTCACCGCGAAAACGCCGGCAGAATTGCCGATGCCGGCCGAAGTGGCGGTCGCGGCCCTGCTGGTCGAAGCGGCGCTGGTCGACGGCGTGTATGTCAATATCGAGAGCGACATGATCGCGGAGATCCTGCTGGAATCCTTCGAGTTCGATGCCGACAAGGCCGATGCCGTTCTGGCCCAGGCCGAGACTCTCGCCGAAGAGGCCGTGGGCAGCCACCAGTTCACCAAGCACGCGAAAAAGTTGTCGCTCGCCGACCGGGTCAAGGTGATCGAGGCGATCTACCTTGTCGTGCTGGCGGATGGCGAGCGGTCCGACGAGGAAGAGGCCTATGTGCGCCACGTCGCCGGCCTGCTGTATGTCGACGATATCAGCCGCGCCGAAGCCCGCAAACGGGCCGAAGCGCGCAGCGCCGGAACAGTGTGAGCGAAACTGCACCTGCGGTTCAGCCCGTCGCATTGACAGATGACACCCGCGCCGCCAATTGGCTTGCCTGATCCTAAACGCCTACGAGTGTTGCCCTCCCATGACCTATATCGTTGTCGATGCCTGCATCCGCTGCAAATACATGGATTGTGTGGAGGTCTGCCCGGTCGATTGCTTCTACGAAGGCGAGAACATGCTCGTCATCCACCCGGACGAATGCATCGATTGCGGCGTCTGCGAGCCGGAATGCCCGGTCGAGGCAATCAAGCCCGATACGGAGGATGATCCGGACGGCAAATGGCTGAAACTCAACTCTGAGTTTGCCAAGACCTGGCCGAACATCACCCGGATGAAGGAGCCTCCGGCGGACCGTGAAAAGTTCGCGCAGGAGACCGGCAAATTGGAGAAATACTTCAGCCCCGCTCCCGGAACAGGCGACTGAACGGCCCCTTCGGGCTGATTCGGCCCGCAGCTGCAACAGCTTTCAAGGTACCTCAAACGTTAACGAGGCGCTTGATTCCATTCCGTTTACGAAACGGCTGCCTCTGCGGGCAACTGTTGTAAATGCGCCAAATTCGTGTTATGTCTTGGTCCTGATCAATAATCATCAAGAAGCGGGATTTCCTAACTCAGTGCCTTAATCCGGGACCTGGGGCGGGGAGACGTCGCTTTCGTATGTGTAGAAAAAAGGGTCATTTCAGATATGGCGAAAAAAGCAGAGACTCGGACTTTGGCGTTCGAGGTCGGGCAAAGCATTGTCTACCCGGCCCACGGCGTAGGCAGGATCACGGCGGTCGAAAAACAGACGGTCGCCGGAATGCAACTCGAAGTCTATGTCGTCGCTTTCGATCAGGACAAGATGATCCTGCGCGTGCCGACCAATCGCGCCGAAGCTTCGGGCATGCGCGCCCTGGCCGGCTCTAAACTGGTCGATGACGCCCTGAAGACCCTCGGCGGCAAGGCCCGCATCAAGCGCACCATGTGGTCGCGCCGCGCCCAGGAATACGAAGCCAAGATCAATTCGGGCGACCTGATCTCGATCGCGGAAGTCGTGCGCGACCTGCACCGCGGCGATGACCAGCCGGAACAGTCCTACTCGGAGCGCCAGCTCTATGAGAGCGCGCTGGACCGGATGGCCCGCGAACTGGCCGCCGTCGAGAACATCGACAAGGGCAAGGCGATGGAAAAGCTCGCCAAGTCGCTGGCCAAGAAGAAGATCGCCGCCTGATCCAAGGCAAGGCCAAGGTAAATGTGGAAATCCCCGCCCGTCGAAAGACCGGCGGGGATTTTCTTTTTGACTCGCTGCCAGTGCCATGACATTTTGAACAAAACATGAACATCGGGAGGCCTTCCATGGCGATCACGGGCGGGTGCCAATGCGGCGCGATCCGGTATGAACTCTCGGGCCCGCCGGACCGGGTCTCGATCTGCCATTGCCGGGATTGCCAGCTCAGCGCCGGCGCGCCGATGGTCAGCTGGGCGCTGATGCCCACGGAGCGCCTGACCGTCACGAAGGGTTCACCCGCCGCCTATCGTTCGTCCAGGGACGCGGTCCGCAGCTTCTGCCCCGTATGCGGCACCGGCCTGTTCTACACGAACCCCGCCATGATGCCCCACCGGATCGACCTTCAGTCCGTGACGCTGGACGATCCGTCCGTATTCGCACCCGTCAACCGGGTCCAGACGGCCGAGCAGCCGATCTGGATGGCCCACTTCGATGCCTTGCCCGTGCACCGGCGTTTTCCGGGTACGGACTGAGCGGAACGCGCGATTCCGGCCGGATGTTAATCCGGACGGCCCACCGCTTAACCAAGCCGCGCCAACCGTTGCGCGCCGTTAACCATGCCAAAACTCCTCTGCGTCAGGTTTGATCCGTTGCCGGATGGTCCGGCAGGTGATTGGGCCGCAGCCCGGACATGGGGATAACCCCAGCCAGTTGTGGCAGGTGTCAAAGGACAAAGAACATGGCTTATTCAGATATCCCGATGGAGCCCGGCGCGCTGATCGGCGCCCACTCCCTCCCCGAAGACCTCTACCGCGCCGGCCTCGCCTATGCGACCGGCACGGGTACCGAGGTGAACCTCGTCGAGGCCCACAAATGGTTCAACCTGGCCGCCGCCCGGGGCCATGAAGAAGCCAAGGCACAACGCCAGGACATGGCCGGAATGCTGACCTCCGAGGAAGTGAAGCTGGCGCTTCAGGCCGCCCGCGACTGGATGCGCCTCGCGCACTGAAGCACGGTTCAGTTCGCGGCGGTTAGCGGATCTATGATCTGCGGTATCTCGACGATCCGGGTGACCGGGATTCCGCTCAGCTCAGCATGCTTGCGGATCGCTGCCTCGTCCGGCGCGATATAGATGCAGAACGTCTTGTCCCCCGCGACATAGCTGTGCTGCCACTGGATCCCTTGACCAAGCTGCGCGATCGCATTGTTCGACGACCTCGCAGCCCCGCAAAGTTCGACGATGGACATGCCGCCGATGCCCGGAATGTCGCGCTCGATGAGATATCTCTTCAACTTGGTCATGTATGTGCGTCCCTTTGTTTCCACCCGTCTGGGCCGGAGATAAGCCCCACAGCGCCTGATGTTCAAACTAAATATTCTTGTCGCTACAAAAGTTTTTCTTTATCCAGCGGTATGACCGCTGCGTCGCACCTTCGCGCTTTTCAGGCGCTTGAGCTCGCTCTCCGCCTTGGTTCGCTCAAAGCGGCCGCCGAAGCGCTGGCTATTACGCCCGCTGCTGTCGGCCAGCGGATCAAGGCATTGGAAGATTTCCTCGGCCTCGAACTCATGGTGCGCGGTCGAAGCGGCCTTGCGCCCTCACCCTCCCTCACAGACGCCATGCCGTCGCTGACGCGAGCTTTTCGTGATCTCGAACTGGTTTCCGAAATCCTCAACATGCAGCGCGGTCACGAGATCCGCATCGCCGTCGACCCCGACTTCTCGGAGCTTTGGCTGGCGCCTCGCTTGCCCCGCATCAAGGCTGCGCTGCCAAACAGTGTCATCAGTCTCAGCCATACCAACGAGCCGCACCATGCGTTGAAAGCAGACTGCACCATTCGTTTCGGTGCAGCGTCACGCGGCGAAGACCTTCTGTTTACGGACTACATCCTGCCTGTCAGCTCGCCCGAGAACGAACGACGTATCTCTGTCCTGTCGAAGCGCGACCGGCTGGAGGGGTTTCCTCTGTTGCACGTCGATGCCTATCGGAACGATCCATCCTGTCCGGGATGGCCGGGCTGGGTAAAGGCGCACAAGATGCGGCGAACGGCGCCTGACCGGGGCATCCGCTTCGAGCTCGTTGGTTCGGCATTGCACGCCGTCATGGCCGATGCCGGGCTCGCCCTTTGCGGCCTCGGCCTTATCGCGGGGCAACTTGAAGACGGCACGCTTTCTGCCCCATTCGGGATCGGGGTGGGAAGCTGGACATCCCATGGCTATGTCGCCCGGTTTCGCGCCGAATCGCTCAATCGCCCTCAGGTGCGCCGCTTCCGGGAATGGCTGCTGGCTGAAGGCGACGCGACCCGCAGCCACCTGACAGCGCTCACCGCGCAGTAATCCCCTCTCAACCCACCCTTCGCGTCATGCCTTTCCAGTAAGGCTCACGCAGGTCCTTGCGCAGGATCTTGCCGGACGGATTGCGCGGCAGGGCGTCGATGAAGTCGATCGACTTCGGACACTTGTAGGCCGCGATCCGCTCGCGGGCCCAGGCGATGATGCTCTCCGGGGACGGATCTTCGCCGGCTGCCTTCACCACGATGGCCTTCACGGCTTCGCCCCATTTCTCGTCCGGCACACCGATGACCGCAACATCGGCGACGCCCGGCGCGCCGAAGATCGCGTTCTCGACTTCGGCCGGATAGACGTTCTCGCCGCCCGAAACGATCATGTCCTTCACCCGGTCGTGGATGTAGAGATAGCCGTCCTCGTCGAAATACCCGGCATCGCCCGTATGGAAGAATCCGTCGCGGACGGCTTCCCGCGTGGCGTCCTCCCGGTTCCAGTAGCCCTTCATGATGAAGCCGGACTTGATGACGATCTCTCCCACCTCGCCGGTGGGCACCGGTTTGCCGTCGCCGTCCACCACACGCACCACCGCGCCCGGCCAGGGCAGACCGCAGGAGCGCAGCTTGCCCCAGGACGGATCATGCGCTTCGGGCGGCAGGAAGGTGCCCGCGCCCACTGTTTCCGTCAGCCCGTAGAGCTGCGTGAAGCGTGCGCCCATGATCTCGACCGCCGTGCGCAGCAACGCTTCGGAGATCGGCGAGGCGCCATAGAAAACCTGTTTCAGGCTGGAAAAATCGATCTGCTTGATATTGGGCTGCTGGGTGAGCATCAGGATGACGGCCGGCACCCAGAAAGCGTGCGCGATCCGGTGTTCCCCAATCAGCTTGAGGATCAGCTGCGGATCGATCTCACGCAGGATCACCGTCTTCGCGCCCTGCGCCACGCCCAGCACGCCGGCATTGACACCCGCGACGTGGAACAGCGGCATCGCATTCATCACCGCGTCGCCCGCATCATAGCTCGACCATTCGAGCAATTTGGCCTGCGAGAAGAAGGACAGGTAGTTGTCGTTGGTCAGCTGCACGCCCTTCGGCAGGCCGGTCGTGCCAGAGGTGTAGAGCTGGATGACATCATCGTCGCCTTCCGCCTTGATGCCGGGATCGGCCGCAGATTTCGAATTGCGCCAGGAGGGATAGAAGTCCCAGTCCTCACGGTCGCCGTCGATGGTGATGATGCGCTTCAGGTCCGGCAGCTCGGCCTTGATCGTGTCGATCATGGCGTAGAAATCCTTGCCGACGAACAGCACGGTGGCCTTCGCATCCGACAGGATGAACTTCACTTCAGGCGCGGCAAGGCGCGTGTTGACTCCGTTCATCACGGCGCGGACTTTCGCGGCGCCGAACAGCATCTCGTAATAGACGTCCGTGTTCTTCGCGAGATAGCCGATCCGGTCGCCCGGCTTCACGCCAAGCGCCAGGAGACCGTTGGCGACCTGGTTTGCGTGTTTCTCGAGATCGGCAAAGGTGGTCGCGCGGCCTTCGAACCACAATGCCACCTCAGCGGGGCGGCGGGCCGCCTGCACACCGGTCACATTGGCGAGATAAGGCATCGCCTCGATGTCGATCATCTGTTTCCTCCACGTTTCTTGAGCTTGAACTTAAGGCATTTCCCGCACCTGTCAGCCCCTGCAGCGCCGCAACCGGATGAAGCCGGCCGCGCCCCCTTTGGCAAAGACCATTTTTGTGCAAGGTTCGCCTGGCGCGCGAGCCTGAAACAGCGCCGCGCCCCGGGGACGCATGCATGGCCGCCATCTTTCTTTCCTACAGCCGGGCAGATCGCCCGAAGGCGCAGGTCTTCGCAGAAGCGCTGACGGCGGAAGGTTTCTCGGTCTGGTGGGACAAGGTGCTGCGCGCCGGTCAGACCTATGACGAAGTGACCGAAGGCATGCTGCGCGACGCCGATGTCGTGGTTGTGCTGTGGTCGGCCGTATCGGTGAAATCGAAATGGGTGCGCACCGAGGCAACGCTCGGCCAGCGCACGTCCGTGCTTGTGCCCGCGATGATCGAGGATGCCGAACGCCCCATCATGTTCGAGCTGACCCAATCCGCGGACCTGATCGGATGGGAAGGTGATCGCAGCGATGTGCGCTGGCAGGAATTCGTCGCCGACATCCGCCGCGCCGCCGAACAGGCCGCCGCATCCGATTCCGCACCCGCACCCGTGCCGACTCCCGCGCCCGGCCAGGCCGCCGATATGACGATGGAGCTGACCTTCTGGACGTCGGTCAAGGATTCCGACGACAAGGCCGATTTCGAAGCCTACCTAAAACGCTATCCGGACGGCCA
>JBGSKU010000333.1:0-9567 GCA_041741055.1 Hyphomonas sp. | reverse complement strand
GCAATGCGGGCGGCAATGGCGGCGGCAACGGCAACGCTGGCGGCAATGGCAAGAGCAACGCCGGGGGCAACGGCGGCGCCAAAGGCAATGCCGGCGGCACGAGCTTTAGCGGCGGCGCCTCCGGCAGCAAGCAGGCGAAAGGCACGTCCTCCAAGCAACTCAAGACCACCAAGCGAATGAACGGTGCCGCCGTGGCGACGAAGGCGGTGGCGCACGGATCGGCGAAGAAGGTTGCCGCTGACGGTCTGTCGCCCAGCCAGAAGGGCAAGTGGAACGCCGCGAACGCCAACCAGAACGCGCTGGACGCCCATGTGCGAAATCTGAACTTCAACGGCACGATCGGTGCGCTCGCGCAGTTCCAGTTGGCGGCCAAAGCCGCAGCGGGCGAGACGCTGACCGAGGCCGAGCAGGCAGCGGTCGATGCTCTCATCGGTGAGGTCGAGGTCCAGGTCGACGATCTGACGCTCGCTGACATGCTGAATGCCGATTCCGTTGACGGCAGCCCTGTCTACAGCGTTGACGGAGGCGTCGTCAGCTGCACGGAAAACTGTGACGCGGCGGATCTTGATGCCGCGCAGGCGACGCTCGACGACGAAGTTGCGCGCCTTCAGGACGAGGCGCAGCAAGCTGCCCTGGCGGATCTGCTCAGCACATCCGAAGGGCGGATCGCTGACGAATCGAACAAGTCGCTCTCTCCGGACGACAACGAAAGGCTGCTTGACGAACTCGCCTCGAAGCTTGGCGTCGTGAGGGCGTCGTCGGATGTCGAGGCGACCAGTGACAGTGATCCGACTGTGCAACCAGATGTCGCGGTCACGACGGACGGCTGACGCGTCGGCCACCATGGACCTGACGCCAAGGCGTCAGGTCCCAACACAAGAAAACAACGAGACTGAGCAGTCAGAGAAAAACTAGGGTATCGGGAAGATCTGACATGAAAATCTACAAGCTCATCGATCGTTTCATCATGATCGCCGCACTCATCGGCGCGGCTTCCTTTTTCAAGGTGGGGGAAACCGAGGCTGCCGTAGCAGCAATCGCCCTTTGGCCAATCAGCCGGGCAATGGCCTCTGTGCTTGACGTGTTCTACCTGTTTTTCACCGAACGCCCGCTGCTGTCCGCCCACGTTCCGTCGAGCCAGATCGAGAGCAACTCCATCTGACCGAACGGCCTGAACGGCTTGCAGGATCGCGCCGGATACAAGGATACATGCGGTGACCGCGTGTCTGACGACGGATGCAACCCGACCGGGCGCGCATCTGCCGTTGCGACGACGAAAGCGGGGCATGGTCCGCGTCCCTCTTGCCACATGGCGCTTCAGAAATCGCTCAGCCTGTGCGGCAGTCTGTCGTAAAACGCGACGAGGCCGGCTTCCACATCGCGCGCGATCGCCTTGCACGCGTCGAGATCTTCCGGAACGATATGACCCTGTTCCGAGATTTGCTTCAGCAGACCTTCGTGCAGAGACTGAAGCCTCGCAAATTGCGGACTCGCGGCGACCGCCGCATCTCCGACGAGAAGATGAAGTGCGACACGCTCCAGTTTGCCCTTCAGCCGAATCCGTCCCGCCGGAAGGGTCGCCAAGTCGCCAATGCCGTTCTGGGTTTCGTCGGAAATGACGACATCGTAGGCGACATGGCGGCAGTTGGCCTCGATACGCGCCGCGACATTGACGGTATCGCCGATCGCGGAATAACTGAAACGCTGTCGTGAGCCGATATTGCCGACACAGGCAGGGCCGGAGCTAAGTCCGATCGCAACGGCAAGCGAGGACATTCCGGCGGTTCCCCGCATCTGATTGAACGCTTCGAGGGACTTTCTCATTTTCAGCGCAGCCGTGCAGGCCTTTTCGCGGTGGCGCTCCATTTCGAGAGGGGCATTCCAGAATGCCATGATGGAGTCGCCGACAAATTTGTCGATTGTCCCGCTTTGCTGCAGGACACAATCGGAAAGCCGACTGAAAAGAGTGTTCAGCATCGCAACCAGATCAGTCGGCGACATCGTTTCGCTGAGCGGTGTGAAGTCGCGCAAGTCACAGAACATGACCGTCAGCGTTCGTATCTGACCGCCCAGTTCAAGGTGATGTCCGCTCTTCTCGATTTCGTGCAGGACGGCGGGCGCGACATAGTGCGAAAAGGATTGCCTGATGAGGCGTTTTTCGCGATCGGCAACGATGAACTGGTATCCCGCAAGCAAGAGAAAGACGGAAAAGCCACCCAGCATCGGGAATGTGGCGTCGAAAAGATAGCCGCTGCCGAAAAACAACCAGCTCGTTGTCAGGACGGCAAGCGCCGATACGCCACCAGCGGCCATCGAAACCGCCGGGCCCGAAATCGACATCACCGCGACGACAATCCCCGAGAGGCAGATGAATGCCACGATTTCGATCCCGGCCTCGTAATCGCCACGCGTGAGGAAATCGTTTGTCAGTATCTGTTCCAGTATCTGGGCATGAATGGACACGCCCGGCACATTCTCCCCCAGCGTCGTGGTCCGGATGTCGAGAAGGCCTGCAGCGGACGCGCCAACGAGCACGATGGTGCCCTCAAGACGCGCCCTGAGGGCCGGGTCGTGGCCAGGTGCGAGAACCGTCCTTGCCGAAACGTAGAGCGACGGATCCTCATGCCGGTAGCGAACCCAGAACTGTCCATCCTGCGTCGTTGGAAGTTCGTAGTCGCCGACGCGGACGGATAAGATCACTCCGTTCGCATCCGGCGCACCGGTGACCAGAATCGTGCTTTCGCCCAAGACGACGCGCAATGTTTCCAGGGACAAACTCGGCAAGAGGCCCGATGGCGAATTCCACGCGATCGGGACAGTCCGGATCACATCCGATTCGCCGAGAGGATTGACGTTGATTCCGCCGACACCCGCCGCTGCGTCCAGCAGCACCGGCACGATCGCGGTCGTTGCCCGCATGGTCGGGAATCCTTGTGCCGGTTCCGCGCCGATCTGGACAAAGCCTGCCTTGCCTTCGACCAAATCTGAGGGGGCCACAGGGGCATCTGCGACACCGAGGATGACGCGGCGGTCCCGGATTCTCGCTGCGAACTTCGCGTCATTGTCCAGCGCCGCGAGTTGCGCCGGCGTCGGTGGTTTCGTCAGCAGGTCCGCGATCTCGGGACGCGTGAGTGTTCGCGAGGGCGACAGACGATCCGGTTCGGAGAACAGGACGTCGAACGCGACCGCCGCCGCTCCGTAATCGTCCGTCAAACGGGCCGCCAATTCACCGAGTTGATCCCTCGGCCATGGCCATTGTCCGATCGATGCCAGTGAGGCTTCGTCAATGTCGACAACCCGGACTGGCAGATCGGTATGCTTCCGTGGGTCGATGCGCTGAAGGTAGTCGAAATAGAAGAACCGGATCGCCTGGAGAGGGTAGGGATCGACGATGCGAACGCCGACCATCAGGACCAGCAACAGAAAACCGATTGCCATGAAACCGAAACGTCGCATTCTTCCAGCCTTCGCTCGGCTAAGGTGTCGGCCCCGCCGGGCCGCCGGCACCTGTGCGAAGCCGTCGATTCAGCTCTGTTTTCTGCGAGAACGGCGTGAGGTCCGCCAGGGTTCCCTGCTTTTTGTCCCTTGACGCAACAGACCACAGCATCGCCCCCGCCGCGACTACCCAGTGTTCTCGCCGTCTGGTCGCCCTCACCACATTTCCAGCGTCATTTCAATACCTTATCAGGTATCTCAGGGGCTTCTGGCGCGGTTCGCGCCGGGCGGTCTTCGCCACTTCTACGGGCGGGCCGGACCATTGCCTCACGCCCGCAGGAGCGCAGATCAGCACGAAACTCCTTCGCCAGTCCTTCTTGCTTGGTGATGAACTGGAAGCCATTGGAAATCATGTTTCGCCTGTCGCCTGGTGTTGCGATCGCCCGGGCGGTGCCGCGATTGTTCATTCTGACAGCGGCGCAATCGCCGGTTACGCGGAAGCACGTTCCCGCAGTGCCGCACATGTGGACTAGGCCGGAGAAAATGACAATGTCCGTACCTGCGGTGTTGCGGATGACGAAGTCAAAAGCGGTTCCCCTGATACCCATCGTTGCGGTCGGTGTATTGATCGAATAGGCCGATTTCGGACTCTTCCCGCTGAGGAACCGGAATCCTCCGGCTACGGCAGAAACCGCGAACTTTCTTGCGGTTCCATTTTGCCTCATCCGGATATCATCGATCGCGAGCGAAGCATTCGCCCCGATCGCAATTCTCGTTTCATCGTTGAACAGGATCTGGACCTGCCCCCATCGATTTGTCGAAATGACATCGCCGGAGGACAGAGCGTAACCGTCCGAGAGATCTGAAGTTTTTCCCGATCTACTTAAAGTTGCGCCCGGTATCACCTTCACCGCTAAACCGATACTTTCGGCTTTGGCATCGAAGGGTGAGATCGCCACAATTAGTGCGAGAGAAATCCCGTAAATTAATCCATGTATCATCGCGCAGCGCCCCCACGCCCCGACGTACGCAAACAGGAACTACTGACCAAGCTTCGCAACGACTGCCGACAGAAGTCTACATATCGGCAATGCAACCCATTCTGAAGCGACAAAGCGCTCCAAATTCGCAGCTTTCATGTCTAAATATTCGCAGAGAACAGGTTGGTTTGCAATCGTGCCGTTCTGAAAGAGGAAAATCGAGGAAGCATGCCACAATCTTTGCGTGATCGTGACGCTGCATCAGCGATGGCCAGGGTTTTCCACCGGCAATGAGCGTGCTGCCGTCCGGCAGTGTCAGTGGGTCCGCTCTGTCCCGCAGATGGTCAAGAGTCGATCAGCGCCTTGCCGCCATCGGAGGATGTTCCGGTCAACAGCCTGCCTTTCCTCAGCTCTATTCTGCGGCTGAAGCTCTTGGAGAGCGACGCGTTCGCAAGCACCCAGATAACGGCAGGCTGAGGCTTCTGCGCCGACAGAAACCCGAGTGTGTTCGCGATTATAGATTCCTGAAGGGCCGGATCCGAGCCGGCCAGCGGCTCATTGAAAACATAGAAAAGCGACTTGCGGACCAATGCCCGCGCGAGCGCGATCTTCTGGCGCTGCAGCAATGTCAATCTGCGGCCGCCGGGACCGATGTCATACTCCAGGCCGATGGACATGACCTGCTCGCGCACCGCTGGATTTCCCGCGAAGAGGTCGCGAAGGGCGGAGCGCATGAGATTTTCGATTTTTTCCTCGGCGCGGACGAAGCGCCGGTTGACCTTCCCGAAGAGGATGTTTTCGGCGAGCGTCGCGTTGTTCAAGTAGACGTCGGGATCGTAGGTCTGGATCAGATATCGCAGTGCCGGAGGCAGGCTTTCGGCAAGGACCTTGCGCCCGGCGATCAAACGCTGCTGCCGCTCATCGTCAAGCAAACCAAAGCGATAGGTTGGCTCGACATACTCGAACGCGAGTTCGATGAGCCGCAAAACATCCTCGCGCCGGGCCGCATGCGCTCCGTCCGGCGTCGTCCGCGCGAGAATCTGTTCGTATTCGGGCAGTTCCTCGGGCTTGATATGGGTCAGCCATTTCAGCATCTCGGGGCTGCTTTGAGAGCCGTCAAACAGCTCTGCCGTGTTGCGGGCAAAGCGCCAGCCGAGGTCAAAAAGCATCTCGACCAGGCCTGCCTCGGCCATGGTCTTCGCGAAAAATGGATCCCGCACGATCATGCCGATCGAGTTTTCCTTGTCGGCGGGCACACCGAACAGGAGGTTCTCGACGACCGTTGCCTCCGAATTGTAGCGATCCTGCTCGAAGGGCAGCACAATGCTGTCAAGATCCTGGGCGCGCAGGGCGTCCTTCAGCGTCCTGCGCAGCGTCAGCACCTCCGAAGCGAGATCCGGCAGATCCTTGGTGTCAACCCGCGCCCGCAAGGCGAAGCCGATGACATCTTCGCTCATCCCCACAACGTCGAGGACCGCGCTGATCGAAGCAACAAGGTTCTCTCTGCCCGGGACAGGTTGAACATCATCATAGTCGACCCAGTCGGCGTCGATATCCAGCACCGGATTGCCGGTGCGTTCGGCCTCAACGTGGAGCCAGGCCCGATGCTCGCGCACATCGGCGGGTTCATCCTTGGGCAGCGCGCCCGGCCGGCGCTTCAGGCTATAGGTCACGTTGTTGAGCACGCTGTCCGCCTCAAAGAACGACACGGGCCCGGTGTAGCTGATAAGCCGGCCGGTCACGCGCGCCGGGAGGGTGCTGACATCATGCGACCCAAGAAGCAGCAACCCTCCTGACGGTCTCAGCTGTCCGCCGAGGACATCCCCCAGTACGGCGCCGCCGTCGTTCGATCCGCCGACCAGCGCGACGGATTCCCCCAGGGGAATCGTGACGGAGATATCGTCAAGAAGCTGCGTGCCGCTTTCGCTGTGAACAGTGAGCTGCTGCGAGACAAGCGGGTGCAGATCTCCCGCCGGAAGGTCGGCGTCGATACTCTGGAGCGACGGATCGATCATGTCGTCAGCCTGGAATTGGTCGACGATCTGCTCGTACTTGACCTGCACGTCCTGGCGCGCAAGGTCCCAGTCGATCAAGTCCTTGAGCGGGCCAGGAAGCTCTTTGTACGCGTTGATGACCGCAACAAGCTGGCCCACGTCGAGCGAGCCGGCAATCGTGAGGTAGCCGCCGATCGTGTAGAACAGGAATGGCGTCATCTGCGCGATGAAGTTGTTGAGGAACTTCACCAGGAATTTCCATTGATAGATATCATAGCGAATCTTGAAGATCCGCCCGAGGCGCGCCGATATTCTGGCGCGCTGAAAATTCGTGACGTCGTTCGCGTGGATTGTCTGAATTCCGTCGACGATTTCGGCAACATGGCCCGCGAGTTCGCGAGCGGTCAACTGCCGTTCGCGACCCAGAACGATCAGCCGACTTCGCATCCGCGGGATAACGGCAAACTGAACGGCAGCGGTCGCGCCCGCCACCATGCCAAGCCAGAAATGCTGCACGAAAATGAAAAGCAGCGCGGTGAAGGCCTGCCCGCCGAGCAATATCGGCTGGGTGAAAGCGTCAGCCGCAAATCCGCCCAAAGGCTCGATCTCGTCCTTGACCATGCTGGCGACCTCACCCGCCTTCATCTGGGTGAAGCGGGTCTGCCGAAATCGCAGGATGCGGTCGACCAGCTGATAGCGGATCCTCCGAAGCAGCCGTTCGCCCAGCAATCCCTTGCGGGTGTTGATGACGTATTTGAACAGTCCGTTCACGATGACGAGCAAAAGGAAGGTTATGCTCAGCGCCATCAGCAAAGGGAGGCGTTCCAGCGGAATCCCGTCGGAGATGTGAACGGTGCCGTAGAGTGGCAGGTCAAACGACAACGCCATGAAGGGCTGCGTGCTGCCCGGTGTCGCAAAGCCCTGGCCCTGCAGGGGTCCGTTCACGATCTGCTTTGGCAGATCGAACGCCAGATAATAGGGTATCATCGAGATCAGGACGATGATCACGACCGCAATCTGTTCGCGTCGCGAATTGGTCCAGATGTAACGAAAGATATTTGGTTCCATGGCGCGCGACTCGCAGACAAGTGATGTTGCCGGCGCGCCAAACAGGCGCCGAACCCAATTCCGTTGCCTGTTCGCGCCAAACGCAAACCGATTGGCGCTTGCTTCGTATCCGGCCGCCCAGGCAGTCTCCATAGCGCCCAAGCAGCAGACTTGGCGCAATCGGAACGGCCTTGCAATCAAATTCCTTGCGAGGTCGGAGAGCCAAAAGGAGGGCAGCCACAAGTTCCAGACTGGACCTCGCCGCAAAGATGCGATCCAAGTCTGCGCCCGGACAGGCGGTCCGCGGCGGGCATCAGAGAGAAGGCGTGATGATCTACCTGTTGCGACATGGGCAGACGGAATTCAACCTGGAGGGCCGATATCAGGGGCAATCGGATTCTCCTCTGACCGACTGCGGGCGACGGCAGGCGCGTGCCTATGGGGCATTGCTTGCCGAACATGTCGGGTCCGCCCCGATCTGGACCAGTCCCTTGCCGCGCGCCGTGGAAACGGCACGGCTGGTGGCAGAAGCCTTGCCGAACGCGGAAGTTCACCTCGACGAACGTCTGCGGGAGGTCTCGTTCGGGGTCTGGGAAGGAATGACTCGCGCGGATATCGCCGCCGGATGGCCGAAAGTCCGCAGACAGCACCCGCCGCGGCAGTGGAAACTCTTTGCGCCCCAGGGTGAAGAGATAGAGTCTCTGATGTCTCGCCTGGACGCGGTTCTTCGCGATGCCACCAAACTGAAGGGCGATCTCATACTGATCGGCCACGGCGTTGCGGGCCGTCTGATGCGCGGGCTTCATTCCGGCCTGTCGTTGTCGGAGGCGCTCGTATTGGATGCGCCGCAGGACGTGGTCTATCGCCTGCACGACACCGGCCGGATAGATGAACTTCCGACCACAAAGTATTGATCCCGCGGTCGTGCCGGGCAATCGAGCGGTCACGCGCAACACGCGCGCTTGTTACCGCCGGTGCCGCGTTTCGGCCATGTCACGGATGCATTGATCCGCGAAACGTGCAAAATGCATCTGGCGGGGCATTTGGACAGGACGTGCTACTTGGGACGGCTGGCAGCATTCTTCTCGAAGCCCTTGGGGATCAAGTCGGCCCCTGTCCCCGAGGCGAAGATCCCGGCACGCGTGCAAGCTGAGATCGACAAGCGCGAGGAAGCTGCCGAACGGCTGATTGGCTGGGTCCAGCTTTTCCTGGTGGCGGTCTTTGGAACACTCTACTTCGCCAGTCCGCGTGCGCAGGGCGCCATTGATACGAGCTTCACGCCTTGGGCGCTGTCGCTCTATTTCGTGTTTACTCTGTTTCGGGTCTGGCTGTCATACCGGATTGTCCTGCCGACGTGGTATCTTGTCGTGTCAATCCTCGTCGACGTCAGTTTGCTATGCGGGCTCATCTTCTCATTCCACATCCAGTATCACCAACCCCCGGCCTTCTACCTGAAGGTACCGACGATGATCTACTTTTTCATCTTCATCAGTATCCGTGCCCTGCGCTTCGATCCGCGCTTCGTCCTGTTGACCGGGCTCGCGTCCGTTGCCGGATGGCTGGCGCTGGTCAGCTATGCGTTGTTGTCCGACATGGGCGAGATGCACATCACGCGGAACTTTGTCGATTACCTTACCTCGAACACCGTTCTGATAGGCGCCGAGATCGACAAGGGGGTCGCACTTCTGGGTGTGACCTTCGTTCTGTCGCTGGCACTTTTCAGGGCGCGAAGGGTGCTGACTGACGCAATCCGCAGCCATACCGCGGCCGCCGATCTCAGACAGTTCTTTTCTCCGGCTGTGGCCGAAACGATCACTGGACATGATAGCCTGCCTATGGTCGGCCGGTCCGAGGCGCGAGACGTCTCGATACTGATCGTCGACCTGCGGTCTTTCACCACAACTGCCGCCGGGCTGGAGCCGGAGGTGGTGATGAAGGTTCTTGGAGTCTACCAGAATGCCGCTGTTGCCGAAATCGAGAACCAGGGCGGACAGATCGACAAATTCATGGGAGACGGCATCCTCGCCACCTTCGGTGCGGTCGAGGAAAGCAAATGCCATGCCGCGGACGCCCTCCGCGCCGCTGTCGGCGTGATCGACGCGGTGCAGGCG
>JBGSKU010000332.1:0-2702 GCA_041741055.1 Hyphomonas sp. | reverse complement strand
CGCCAGCGTGATCCGGTCGCGATGCCGCGCGCTTGCAAGAATGCGGCGGAGATCAAGGGCACGACCGCCGCGCATGTGCGCGACGGTGTCGCGCTGACGCGCTTCCTGCACTGGCTCGACACCGAAGCGCAGAGCGGCGAGGTCACCGAAATCGATACGGTGATGAAGCTGGAAGGTTTCCGCGAGGACCTGGGCAATTTGAATGACCTGTCCTTCCCGTCGATCTCCGGAGCGGGTCCGAACGGGGCGCTGCCGCACTACCGGGTATCGACCGCGTCCAACCGCAAACTGGCGCGCGGCTCACTCTACCTGATCGACAGCGGCGGGCAGTATCTGGACGGCACGACAGACGTCACGCGGACGGTGCCGATCGGTCAGCCTACGGAAGACATGGTCAAGCACTACACGCTGGTGTTGAAGGGCCATATCGCGCTGGCGGCCGTCCGCTTCCCGGCGGGCACGACCGGCACGCACCTCGATGTGCTGGCGCGTCATGCGCTTTGGCAGGCCGGGCTCGATTACCAGCACGGCACGGGCCACGGGGTGGGCGTGTATCTTGGTGTGCATGAAGGCCCGCACCGGATCGCCAAGCCGTGGAATGCAGTGCCGCTGGCCCCTGGAATGATTGTCTCGAACGAGCCGGGTTTCTACAAGGCCGGCGCTTACGGCATCCGGATCGAGAATCTGCAATACGTGACGCCTGCCAAGGATATTCCGGGCGGTGAGATTCCGATGCTGGGCTTCGAATGCCTCACCTTTGCGCCGCTGGCGCGCCGGTTGATCGATGTGAAGCTGCTGAGCAAGGACGAGCGCAAGTGGGTCAACGACTATCACAAGCGTGTCTGGAAGCTGCTGAACCGCAAACTCGACGGCGAGGCGAAGGACTGGCTGAAAGCGGCTTGCGCGCGGATCTGACGGCTCAGACCTCGAAATAGATGACGGCCTTCAGGGCCGGGTTCTCGGTGACCTGAAGGGCAACGTACTCATATCTTTTTATGCTGCCATCCGGCGGATGAAGCGTCTTGCGGCCCGTGCCGCTCGCCTTGATATCGTGTGCACCCCACCACCGGGCGAAGTCCGCGCTGCCGGCCTGCAGCCGGGCGTATAGGCGAACGAAGCGCGGGTCGGACGCGTTGACGTCGTAAACCGGCCGGAACTCAGCCAGCATGCGCTTCGCTTCTGCCGCCCAACCGGCGCCGAACAGGGACCGCGAGGCGGGGCGAAGGAACATCCCGGCATAGATGTTCCGGTCGTCTCCCCCGAGTTCGCCGAAGCCGAAGAGGCGGTCTGCTTCGGTATTCCAGTGCAGCACGTCACCGAGCCGATTGGTGACATAGGCCGGCTCGGCCTGGCGGTCGATCATGCGCTGTATGGCGGGCGGCACGGTATCGTCGGCCTTGCGCCTTGGCGGCGCAACATCACTGAGCGCGTAGAGGTGGGCCGTTGCGACGGGGTCGAGGCGCAGGGCGCGCGCGATTGCGTCGACGGTCTGGCGCGAGGGATGGACCGGCCGGCCCTGTTCGAGCCGAATGTACCAATCCACGCTGATGTCGGCGAGTTCGGCGACTTCATCGCGCCGAAGACCGGGTGTGCGCCGGCGCCCGCCGGACGCGAGCCCGACATGTTCAGGTTTGATGGCCTCGCGGCGCGACCGCAGGAAGCGGCCGAGCGCATTGGGTGTCCGACGTGAGAGGGGTTGTGTCTGGTTGCGCATGGCTACGGTTCGGGTGGGATCAGTTTATCCCAGGATAATCCTGGTTCTGTTTGGAAGAGGACTTCCAACCTAGTGTCAGGCCATGATCCGTCAACGGCGGATTCGGGCAAGAGGAGAAACACCATGCCATTGATTCAGGTCTGGATGCGGTCCGGCAAGGACAAGGCCTACAAGGCCGCCATTTCCAAAGGCATTCATCAAGCTATGATGGATGTGATGAAATTGCCGACGGACGACTATTTTCAGGTGACGTGCGAACTTGAGGATGAAAACTACATTTACGACCCGGAATATTTCGGGGCCCATCGCAGTCCGGACTTCCTGATGATCCGCCTGTCGTTCAACGCGCGGCCTGCGGCGGTGAAGCAGCGCCTGTTCGAAGCGATCGCCGACAACCTGGTTGCCTCACCCGGTTTGCGCCGGGAGGATATGGGCATGTCGATCGTGGAAACGGCCTTCGAGAACTGGTGGGCCCATGGCCGCCAGGTGGACAAGGATACGGGCACGGATTCGCGCATCGGCGCGACCTAGAGTCCCAGCGCCTTCAGGCTTTCCGCGACGCCCTCCGTACGCGGACGCATGTCGTCCGCGATGTGGGCGTGGGTGGGGATGTAGAAAAGGCCGAGATCGAGACCGTTCAAGGCGATTTCGGCGCAGCGTTCCGGCATGATCAGGCCCAGTTCCTTGGGTGCAGTGTTGAAATCCGGAATGCCGGCGGCGACGAGCGGGGTATAGACGGCGCCGGGCAGGAGGACGTGCAGGTCCTCGTTTCGCCGGCCAGTTCCTCGCGCAGCCATTCGGCGAGGATCAGCACGCCGTGCTTGGAGGCCGCATAGGCGCCGATACGGCTGCGGCGGACGCCGGCCGGAAGGCTGAGGGCATTTTCGGAGCTCGTGATCATCAGGCGCCCACGCGTGCCGGCGGCAGTGAGGCGCGCGGCATAGGCCTGCGCCATGCGGATCGGGGCCTGCAGGTTGACAGCGAACAG
>JBGSKU010000331.1:0-5266 GCA_041741055.1 Hyphomonas sp. | reverse complement strand
CGGTGCCGGCTTGATCCCGAGGTCCTTCTCGCGCTTCTTCTTGGCATCGAGGGCCAGCGGATCGTCCGGGTGGGCGGCCAGCCAGTCGAGCCGCTCGTCCTCATCCTGCGCCCCATAGCCCATCCACGCCCGCAGGTCGCTGCGTCCCTGGCGGCGGCCAAGCTCGTCGATCAGGTCCAGGAACCCCTGCGGCGTCTTGCGCGAGGTCATGCCATCAAGGGCAAAGCGCTTATGCTGGCGGAAAGGCTCATACGGAATCGCCTTGTCGAGTCCGGCCTCAACCAGCGCATCACCACGCGAATGGCCCACCGCTGCGGCCGCGCGCACCCAGTCGCTCTTCACGGCATATGCCGACCAGAGCACCAGCATCGCCTGCGAATTCATCGCATCGCGCGCATCCTTGGCGTCAAAGATCTCGTCTTCCTGCTTCTGGTCAAACCAGACGCGGAACTTGAGCGACCGCAAACGCCGCGCGACCAGCTTCGCAGTGTCCCGATCCTCTAGGGCGGAAACGAGGAAGATGTCGTAACTCATGGGCGCGTGTACCCTTCTGATACGGTTAACCACGGCAGAATACCCCCGCGGTCTGGCCAAGCCAGCCATTTAAGCTGCCAAGCGATTTTTGTGCCTGTTTTTGCACTGAGAAAGCGGGTAAGGCGCCGGTTCAGCTAATCCGGAGGTCAAGGCGCCATGGGCTTCAAATGCGGAATCGTGGGACTCCCCAACGTGGGCAAGTCCACCCTGTTCAACGCGTTAACCCAGACGGCGGCGGCGCAGGCGGCCAACTACCCGTTCTGCACCATCGAGCCCAATGTCGGCGAAGTCGCCGTGCCGGAGCCGCGCCTCGACGCGCTGGCCAAGATTGCCGGCTCGAAGGAAATCATCCCGGCCCGCATGAATTTCGTGGACATTGCCGGCCTCGTGGAAGGCGCCAGCCAGGGCGAGGGCCTCGGCAACAAGTTCCTCGCAAACATCAGGGAAACCGACGCGATCATCTATGTGCTGCGCTGCTTCGACAATGACGACATCACACACGTACGTGGCGTCGTCGATCCGGTGGCGGACTTCGAAGTCGTCGAGACCGAGCTGATGCTTGCCGACCTCGAAAGCCTCGAAAAGCGCAAGCAGAACGTGATCAAGAAGGCCAATTCCGGCGACAAGGATGCCAAGGCCCAGGTCGCCCTGATCGACCTTGCGCTTGCCGAGCTGACCGAGGGCCGCCCTGCCCGCCACGCCAAGGTGTCGGCCGACGACCAGCGCGCCTGGCAGATGCTGCAACTGCTGACGTCCAAGCCCGTCCTGTTCGTTGCCAACGTTGACGAGGCGAGCGCCGCTACCGGCAATGCCTATTCCAGGCGCGTCGAGGAACGCGCGAAGGTCGAAGGCGCCGGCTGTGTCGTCTTCTCGGCTCAGATCGAGAGCGAACTCGCCTTGCTCGAAGGCCCGGACCGCGCTGAATACCTCGAATCGCTCGGCCTCACCGAGCCTGGCCTGACGCGCCTCATCCGCGCCGGTTACGAACTCCTCGGTCTGCAGACCTACTTCACCGTCGGCCCCAAAGAGGCCCGCGCCTGGACGATCAAGAAAGGCTGGACCGCGCCGAAGGCAGCCGGCGTGATCCACGGCGATTTCGAAAAGGGCTTCATCCGGGCCGAGACGATCGCGTTTCCGGACTTCGTCGCGTGCAACGGCGAAGTTGGCGCCAAGGATGCCGGCAAGATGCGTTCCGAAGGCAAGGAATACATCGTCCAGGACGGCGACGTGATGCTCTTCCGTTTCAACGTCTGAAGGGCGCGCTACGTACCCTGGAAACCCGGCGTGTCGTCGACGGTCTTCTGCGTCAGATCCATGCCGAGTGAGAGCACGATCGACGACGCGATGAAGATCGACGAATAGGTGCCGATCATGATGCCCCAGATCAGCGCGAAACT
Organism: Hyphomonas sp.; assembly: GCA_041741055.1. GTDB lineage: Bacteria > Pseudomonadota > Alphaproteobacteria > Caulobacterales > Hyphomonadaceae > Hyphomonas. Next base: position 3,335 of record JBGSKU010000331.1, on the reverse strand, counting down.
CATGCCGCGCAGGACCGGGCCGCCAAGGAAGAAGATCGCCAGCAGCGCCAGCAGCGTCGTGCCGGAGGTCAGCAAGGTGCGCGACAGGGTCGAGTTCAGCGACAGGTTGATCACGTCGCGATCTGCCATCTTCTTGTACTTGCGCCGCTCTTCACGCACGCGGTCGAACACGACAACCGTGTCGTTCATAGAATAGCCGATGATTGTCAGCAGCGCGGCGATGGTCGTCAGGTTGAACTCGAGTTGCAGGAACGCGAATACGCCCAGCGTGATGATCACGTCATGCGCGAGCGCCGCCACCGCTCCGACCGAGAACTGCCATTCGAACCGGTACCAGATATAGGCCAGCATCAGGATCAGGGCGACCACCAGAGCCGTGATGCCGTCCCGGAACAGTTCCTTCGACACTTTCGGACCGACCGTATCGTTCTTCAGAAGATCCGTGGCCGGATCGATGCCCAGCTTCTCGACGAGGCTGCGTACGACGAGTTCGTTGGTCGCGCCGCTCGCGCGTTCTGCTTTCTCGGCAGCCGTCAGCGCCTGGAATTCCGCGCCGAGCAAGGCTTCCGGCGCTTCGCCGAACTTCACCACCACGATCTTGCGCGCATCCGTGCCGACCGCGGCGTTGACGTCCGCGCTGAACGGGATCGCCGCCCGCACCGTGCTTTCATTGATGGTCTCGGTCGCATTCAGTTCCATGGCGGTGCCGCCGGCGAAGTCGACGCCGAAATTCAGGCCACGGGTACCGAGGAAAAAGATCGACGCCGTCAGCATCATCAGCGAGAACAACGTGCCCGCCATGCGCAGGCTCATGAAGTTGAGGTGCGTCTCTTTCGGCCAGATCTTCATCAACATGGATGTCTCTCCCCGGTCCTAGACCGAAAGTTTCTTGGTCTTGAACGTCTTGATCCAGACGACTGTCAGCCAGCGTGTCACCACGAACGCAGTGAACACCGACGTCAGGATCCCGATGCCAAGCGTGGCGGCGAAGCCTTTCACGGGCCCGCTGCCGAGCAGGTAGAGGATTGCCGCCGCAATCAGCGTCGTGATGTTGGCATCCAGGATGGTCGACAGGGCGCGCTCATAGCCCGCTTGCACCGAGGTCAACAGGCTGCGCCCGCCCTGTTGCTCTTCGCGGACACGCTCGAACACCAGCACGTTGGCGTCCACCGCCATACCGATGGTGAGGATAATACCCGCGATGCCCGGCAGGGTCAGCGTGGCGCCGAGGCCAGACAGCGCGCCGAAGATGAGCACGATGTTCGCCGCCAGCGAGAGCACCGCAAAGATGCCCAGCAGGTTGTAGGCGAGGATCATGAACCCGGCGACCAGCAGGATGCCGATCACCGACGCGCGGATCCCGGCATTGATCGAGTCGCGCCCCAGCGTGGCACTGACCGTGCGCTGGTCGAGGAACTGAAGCTTTGCCGGCATCTCGCCCGCCGAGATGATGGCCGCGAGGTCCTGGGCCTCTTCCATCGTGAAGTCGCCGGTGATGCGCACGTTGCCGCCCGCGATCGGTTCGTTGATGTTCGGCGCCGACATGATCACGTCGTCCAGCACGATGGCGAAGCGCTTGTTGGTATTGGCCCGCGTCGTCTCGAAGAACTTTCGCGCGCCGTTGGAGTTGAGCCGGAAATTGATCTGCGGCCGGTTGGCTTCGTCATTGCCCTGGCTGGCATTTGCGATATCCGAACCGACGATTTCCGGCAGCGATCGCACCAGCAGCTCGCCGGTCTGCGGGCCGCTCAGCAGGCGGAAGCCCGGCTTCACGACGCCGGCCTGCGCCGCAGAAATCGAGGACGGGCTGTCATCGACAATGTTGAACGTCATCCGGCCATCGCGGCTGAGCAGCGATTTCAGGCGCTCCGGGTCCGGCTCGCCCGGCGCTTCCAGCACCAGCCGGCTCGTGCCCGAGGGCGTGATCGAAATCTCGGCAACGCCATCAGGATCGACCCGGCGGCGCACGATGGTTTCGGTCTTGGCCAACGCGTCGGCCATCATCAGGTTTTCGGAGTTTTCCGGCACGGTGATCAGGATCGAGTCCGGCCCCGCGCGGGCGACGTCATACGTCTTGCCGCCGGCCAGTCCGCCTTCCAGCGGGCCATTGATCTTATTGATCCGCGCGATGGCGGCTTCGACCGGGAAATTGCCTGCTTCGTCTGCCCGTGTCAGGCGGATCGTCATCGTCTGGCCGTTCACTTCGGCGAGGTGCGCGATCGGCTCTGCCGAGTCGGTACGCGCCAGCGCCGTGCGCACATCGCGGGCGAAGACTTCAAGCCGTCCGCCGATCACTTCCTCCGGCCGGATCTCCATTTCCAGATACACACCGCCGCGCAGGTCGAGGCCGAGATTGACGCCCTCCTTCGGCAGGAAGCCCGGCGCGCCGGACATGTTGACCACGTTGGGCAGGGCCATCACGACGCCCCAGGCGAGCGTGAGGACAATCAGCAGGACTTTCCAGGGTGGAAACTGAAGCATGGAACTTTCCTTGGGGGACCGCCAGGCGGCCGCCGCGACCTAGTCGTTCGCCGGAACGGGCTCAGCCTTGTTGCGCACTTCGATGACCATCGCCTTGATCACGCGCACACGCACGTTTTCAGCGAGATCAAGGGTGATTTCGGTGTCGTTGACCTTGTTGACCTTTCCGATCAGGCCGCCCGACGTGACGACCGTATCGCCGCGCTTCACCGCTGCGATCATCTCGGCATGTTTCTTCGCGCGCTGCTGCTGCGGACGGATCAGAAGGAAGTAGAAGATCAGGATCAGCGGCAGGAAGAACAGCAGCTGCGTGATGAGGTTCGGAACCGTTCCCGCCGCCTGCGCGAATGCAGGCGCCGCCATCATCGCCAGTACAAGCCCCGACACCATCAATTTGTCCCGCATGCCCGCTACTCCTCGAATCCAGCCGATTTCATGAAACTGCCAGCCGTATAGCTGTGGGGCCGGGCCTTGGCAAACACCCCCTGCAGGCTTCAAAGCACTGCCGCGACGCCTTCGGTGAGTGCCGGAAGGTGCTGGAAAAACGGGGTACGCTGCGTTTCGCCGTCTGCCGTGACCGCCACGATCTCCCGCGCGCCCCCGGAAACCACCGGCGCCGCCAGCCGCCCGCCTTTCGCCAGCTGGGCGAACAGGCCGTCCGGGATCTCGTCCACGGCACCTGCCAGCACGATCCGGTCAAACGGCCCGTGTTCCTGCCAGCCCATCAACCCGTCGCCTTGCCGGACGGTGACATTGCCAATCCCCAGCCGCTCCAGCCGCGCCTGCCCCTCGGTCACCAGCCGCGCATAGCGGTCCAGGGCGTACACATGCGCAGAGAGGCTCGCCGCCACGGC
>JBGSKU010000330.1:0-3263 GCA_041741055.1 Hyphomonas sp. | reverse complement strand
AGCCGGCGGCGGGGTGGCGCTACATGACGGCAAGATGATCGACCGGCCCGTGGTGCTGGCGGCTGAACGCGTGCTATCGCGGGTGCGTCCGGATTGAGTGGGCGTGTGCCGTGCGCGGCGGACTGAAGGAAAGACTGTCATGATGCTCCGTATTCCTACGATATTCGCCGCCGCCTTTCTGGCGTTGTCGGCCTGTGTGGCCGGGCCATCCGGCCGGGCGAAGGATGCGCCGCCGCTGGAAGCGGTCGCGTCTGTCGATGTCGCGCGCTACATGGGGCTCTGGTATGAGATCGCCCGGTATCCGACGAGCTTCCAGAAGGAGTGCGAAGGCACGACCGCGCAATACACGCTGCGCGAGGATGGCCGGGTGGACGTTGTGAACACCTGCCGCTTCGGGACGAAAGATGGCAAGCCGCGGTCGGCCGAGGCGGTGGCCCGCGTCATGGAGGGCTCGAACGGTGCCCGGATCTTCGTGAACTTCGCGCCAGTTCCGCTGCCGGCAGGGCGGGGCAATTACTGGGTCATCTATCTCGACGAAGGCTATCAGCATGCCCTGGTCGGAGAGCCATCGGGACGCTTTCTCTGGATGCTTTCGCGAACGCCGGCGGTGACACCGGACGTGCGTGCCGAACTGGATGCGGCGGCAAAGGCGAAGGGATACGACCTCGGTATGCTGAAGGAAACGGACCAGACGCCTTAGGCGCAGGAACTTGCCGAAAATCCCGGTTCGCGCGCTCCCCGCACCGAGCTTCGGGCAAAGGCCCGGGAAGACATCGGGGCGGGCTGAACGGGCGGGGCGGCGTTTTGTGGCCTGGGCGGGTTGCCCGGCGCGGGGGCGATGGGCTAGAGCGCAGGGCTTCAAACTTCCAGCGTCAGGAGCCTTCGATGGCCGGTCATAGCAAATGGGCGAACATCCAGCACCGTAAGGGCAAGCAGGACAAGAAACGCGCCGTCCTGTTCTCGCGCCTCTCGAAAGAGATCACGGTGGCCTCGAAAATGGGCGGGCCGGACCCGAACATGAACCCGCGCCTGCGCCTGGCCGTGCAGAACGCCAAGGGCGCCTCGGTGCCCAAGGACAATATCCAGCGCGCCATCGACAAGGGCCAGAGCGGCGGCGGTGCCGACTATGCCGATATCCGCTATGAAGGCGTCGGCCCCGGCGGCGTCGGCATCATCATCGAGGCCTCGACCGACAACAAGAACCGCACCGCCACGGACGTGCGCTCGGCCTTCACCAAGAATGGCGGCGCGCTCGGCACGACCGGTTCGGTCTCGTTCAATTTCGACCAGCTGGGCGAATATGAATTCCCGCTCGAGGCCGGATCGCCAGACGAGGTGATGGAAGCAGCGATCATGGCCGGCGCGCAGGACGTGGAGTCCGACGAGGACAGCCACTGGATCTACACGGCGCGGGAAGACTTCGCTTCTGTTGGAGCCGCGCTTGCAGACGCCTTCGGCGAGAAGGTTGAGCCGAAATCGGCGAAGATCATCTGGAAGCCGAAGGTCAATGTCGCGGTCTCGGGCGATGCGGCAGACCAGCTGATGAAGCTGCTCGATGTGCTCGACGAACTCGATGACGTGCAGAACGTGTTCGACAATTCCGAACTGTCGGACGAGGAAATGGCCCGTTTGGCCGGCTGAGGCGCCGGCCATTGCCAATGAAAGCGTCCGGTTTTGGCCCATTGCGGACACTGGCGATTGCGGCGTCTGTGTGCGTAGATGTGGCATGTCGGTTATCGCAGAGACTTCAATTTCGCTTAGATATTTCGGGGCGGACCTTGTGCCGGACGCGCTGACATTAGCGCTGGGGAAGCAGCCAACAATATCGACGACCAAGGGCGAAGTCATAACAAACCAAAAGACGGGCACCGTCCGTGTGGCCAAGTTTGGCAGTTGGCTCTACGGCGTTGAGCGGCGCGAACCCGGCGATTTGGATGGACAGATTGAAGAGCTGTTCGGCATGTTGACCGCCGATCTCTCGATTTGGCGTTCGTTGGCCGAGCTATACAAACCCGACCTGTTTGTTGGACTCTTCATGAAAGAATCCAACGAGGGGATTAAGGTAAGCGCCCAGTGCATGGAGATTTTAGCGGCCCGCGGCGTGTCGCTAAGTCTCGACATTTATGGGCCGCTGGAGAAAGAGGACGAATGACCGTCTTCGGATATTTTTGTCGTTCGTGAGTCGCTGAATTTGTTGCATAAGTTCGCGCTTGCGCAACGAAACTGACTTGGCTTCAGCCCTCAAGTCTTGTCATCCCGGCGAAAGCCGGGACCCAGAATCCCAGTGAGTGCAAGCACATCTGGGTCCCGCCTTCCGCCGGGATGACACAGCGAGAAGAAAAATCGCAGAAACAAATCCGGCGGGACATCTGCGTGCGCCATACTCTCGCCCATGTCCGCTTTCCTCAGCATCCGGAACTATGTGTATTTCCGGCATCTCTTCGATGCCGTGCACCCGTTCTTCTGGCCTGTGCTCTACTGGCAGCTGAAACGCGCCTGGCTCTGCCTGCAGCGCGAGAACCTCAATTCGATCCTCATTGCCGTCACCTGGTGGGGCGGTGTGCGCATCGTCCACCGCGGCGACAAGATCGAAACGCCGAAGCCCAATCCCTTCGCCCTGACGAAACCGCGCTACGACAATCCCGTGTGGTTCACGGACGTTCCGGCGGCCTTTCTCGACGCGTCTCTCATCCTCCCCCGCCTCGGCGGGGGAGGTGGCTGTCCGCAACGCGGACAGACGGAGGGGGCCTTCGCCCCGATCCCCAACACCTCCTAGATTTGTCATCCCGGCGAAAGCCGGGACCCAGACTCAAAGCTAGTTTCTGGGTCCCGGCTTTCGCCGGGATGACAAGGAACAGGCATGAAATTCAAAACAACCCCGCCTCGCGGCGCTTCCGCGAGGCCGCACGCCGTGGGCGGATACCCGCGCCGGCGGTTTCGGCTTTTTCACCGAGGCTGATTTGCGTCAACGGGCGGGTCGCCGAGCCGGTTGACGTTGACAATCCGGATCGGCCTGGACGAAAGAGGGCGCGCAACATCGGGAGCTGCTCATGCGGATTGCCATCGCTTCGGATCATGCCGCCGTCGGGCTGAAGGCCGCGCTGGCAGACTGGCTGCGCGGCGAAGGCCATGACGTCGAGGATCTGGGAACGAACGGTGAGGCGAGTGTCGACTATCCGGATTTCGGCTACCGGCTGGCCGGGCATGTTGCGGCCGGCAAGGCCGAGCGCGGCGTTGCGCTGTGCGGCACGGGCATCGGCATT
>JBGSKU010000329.1:0-17810 GCA_041741055.1 Hyphomonas sp. | reverse complement strand
TTCGAATACCGTTGCCGGTTCAGGACGCGCGCGGACTTCGGGCTCCGGCCGCGGAGCCTCGGCGCGCGTACGCAGCATGTGATGCACGGCCGACAAGCCATACTCGATTGCGGTTAACCGGTCTTCAAGTGCGCCGAGGTCGAAGGTCGATTCGATCGATCGCAGAGCAAGATCGATACGCGTATAGTCCGGTTGCGGTAGATTGAGCACGGCCTCCTGCAAGGCCGCCAGCCTTCGATCCAGCGTTTCGTTCCGGCTCTGGCCGCGAAGGTCCGTGCGGATCGAGGCGAGGGACGCATCCAATGATGCGAACTGGCTGTAAACCGGTTCCAGATCGTTCGACTTGCGCGAGAGAAAGTTGAGATCGCTCTCGATGCCCGCCAGCATGCTCATGAGCGCGTCCGATGACACACCTTCTGCGATGCTGGTTTCGAGACCGGAAAGGCGGGTGATGATCGGCTCGAGATCCGGTTCCGGGATCTGCACGTCGCGCACGGCTTTTTCGAGCGCGCTGACGCGCTCCAGAACGACTTCAAGGTCTGGGCGTGCTGCATATTCCTCAATACGCAACTGGAGATCATCCATCTGGCTCTGTAGCGGTGCGAGATTGGGTTCTGGCAGTTCCAGGTTCTCAACGGCGAGTTGCAGGGCAGCCAAGCCGCTGTGCACCGGCCCGAGATCGGCTTCGGGGATCTTGATGCTGGCGATGAGTTCTTCGATCTGGGCCAGACGCGGCTCGATGGCAGGCAGGATGTCCGGCGCGCGGGACTCGGTCACATGAGAAGACAGCGCGGAGATCCTTGTATTCACGCTTTCAAGGTCGGGCATGCGCAGGTTGTCGATACGGGCTGACACCCCGCGCAGATGCTGATCGATGGCTTCGAGGTGGACCGTGCGCATCGATGAAACCGCCGCCGAGATCGCAGAAACGGACTGCTCAAGCGTGCTGAGACGATTGCTGAGCCCCTCGTTCAATGCGCGCACTTCCTGATCTGGGGCTGCGAGCGTTCGTTCAAGGTCGATCAGCTTGTGCTGTACCGGTCCGAAATCCGGCTGTGGCGGCCGATAGCTTTCGAGCGCCATCTTCAAAGCATACTCGACATCTTCGCGCGTGAGGGCTTTGCCCTGCGCCAGGAAAGCGTCGACCTGACGGCTCAGCTCCGCATGGGATTCGGTGACGTCCACGAAACGCCGACGCATCCACCACCAGGCGACCGCAGCACCGAGCAGCGCCGCGAGGCCAAGCAGGAAGAAGATTTTGACGAGGAGAAACCACATGGTCAGGCTCCGGCAGAGAGGGGTGCGAAGGCGTGAAGGATGAGACGGATCATTCGTCCGCCTTCACGATACGGATTTCGATGCGGCGGTTCAGGGCGCGGCCCTCGTCGGTCGTGTTGTCGCCGATCGGCTGAGACGCACCATAACCCGCAGCGAGGATGCGAGAGGGCGCGACGCCTCTCTGGATCAAGGCGGCGCGGACGGCTTCGGCGCGGCGCTTGCTGAGGCTTTCGTTCAGCGCTGCGCTGCCGGTATTGTCGGTATGACCTTCGACGCGCAGGCGGCCAGGACAATCCGTTGCGGCCCTCGCCGTAAGATCGAGCAGGGCGGCTTTCGAACTCGTGATCAAGTCGCTGCCGGGATCAAATTCGATTCGCGAAGCTTCCAGAAGGCGCGCGAGCTCTTGCTCGCACGTTTCGACAACTTCCTGGGCCAGAACTTCAACATCACCGATGCTGCCATAGGGCAAAGTCCGCGACGCAAGCGCACGCACACGATCAGCTTCGCTCTGCGGCAGAGAACAGCGAACATTGAATCGCATGGACGTCAAGCTCACGGTGCCACTGGCGCATTGTTTCAATACGTCAACGCCGCGCAGCGCCGTTTCCTGGAAACCTGCAGGGGAGGCGACACCCAAAGTCTCGATATGGCTGGTGACTTCTTCGATGTGAGGAGGCCGCTCCTTGTTGGCTTCAGCAATCAAGGCATCGCGTGTGGCAATGTCCGGCACACGGCCTTCCAAGGTCAGTTTCGGGCCGGACAACCGGAACAGGAACTCCGGAGGGCCTCCGCCCGGTACGACCGTTCCGTCGCTGCCTGCCAGATCGGGACGCGCGGAAGCTACGCCGCCAAAGTTGCCCCTCACGCGTGTCGCAGGCCGCGCTGACCCGAGCCAGGTCGGCGCGCGCGCGGTACGGATCGCGTTGAGCAAGCGTTCGCCCGCTTCGGGCGTCGGCGGCGTGCCCCTGACCGTGACCCATTGGCCTGAGACACTTATCATTGCCCAATCCGCGCCAGTATCTACGACTGCCTCTTCAGCGGATTGCCGCACGACAGACTGGATGCTGTGGGGCGCGAAGCTGGTCCAGGCGATCATCGTAAGCAAGCCAAGGCCGAGCAAGGGCATGAGCCCGTAAGGCACGAAAGCTAACCCATCCGCGTACGCGCGGCGAAACCGGCGCACGGTGCGCACGGAAGCCTGCTGCGACTCTGACGAGTTAAAACCCATAAACCTTGCCTTCAGAGGGTGTTCCGCGCGGACCGCGCGGCACTACGGCCCCGACTTTAAGTAAAGCCATAATAGAACAGCAGCAGCAATACTTTGCGCCAACCGGTTGTGTCGGCGCCTTCATCCCACCTAAAATCTCGTAGTAGAGGCGGCTGTTTGGACGCGAATTCGCTAGTTCTCGCACGAATTTCGTCCAATTGTCCTCGCGACCACGGGCCCATGCCGCCGCACGCTGACATCGAGTGCTTGAGGTACCTGAAGTCGTTCAATGACTTCAGTTACGATTAAAGTGTATTCGCCAGAAATATTCGCCTTTGGAGCGAGTATCGATGCCCCATCCTTGGAGCGTCCTTGGCGGTCAAACTTTGTGCTTGCCGTGATAATGGGTGCAGGACCAGAAATGCTGTTTGATGACTCAGGAAAATACCGACGCTCGGTTAGTGCGAACCAAACGAACCGACCCTTTTGCGGGTGTCGGATTTTCGAACTATCCGGCATGCCGTCTGGCGACGGGCCTCGAGCCGGAAGCGTTCGAACCTGAGAAGGAGTTTTCGCCCGAAGACTCAGCGCGGCTTGAACGGATGAAGTTGCCTCACCGGCGCCAGGAGATGGCGGCGTCGTTCACATTGCGGCGCATGCTGATCGGAGATTTGTCGGGCTGCTCGCCGGAAGATGTAAAGCTCGCGACTTCGGAAGATGGCGCACCAAAACTCGAGAATCCATCAGGTTGGTCACTGTCTCTCGCCAACAAGGGCGCGACAACCGTCATCGCGATGGACCCGGCCCCGGCAGATATTGGCGTCGATCTCGAATTCGTCCGTGCGCTGGATTGGTACGCGATACTGAAAATAGTAAGTACAGAGGCGGAGCGCGAAGCGTTCAGGCAGGTCTATGCGGAGCGAAGTGACTGCGTCGAAGCGTTTCTTCGGCTCTGGACGATAAAAGAGGCTGTTCTGAAAGCGACACAGCGAGGCTTCCGCGCCGGACCAAAGGCAATCGAAACACCGCCTTCAATCCTTGACCGATCAGGGCAGGGACAGATCTCAGCATTTGGCGAACGCTATGACTTCTGGACGGTGCTTTCAGGTGATGCACTGATCAGTCTCGCGCGCAAACGAAACTAGGACGATTTGCGGAACGCGATCGAAATTGGATTGGCTTCGTATATTCTCAGGCCGTCACACCACAATGATCCACGCGCCGTTGCAACAAGGCGCCCCGGTTGTTCCTGCAAGGTCAGAATTTCAATCACCGTTGTGACCTCGCTCTTCTCGGGCGTGACCTGGCCGCGATACGACCACTTCACCCGCTCGTTCACGGCGGGAGTCTCTGCCACTGCGCCAGCAAGCTCCCCTGGCCCGACTTTCAGTAACACGGCGCGCATGAGCAGCTGTTCAAGCGCGTCGAGACCCAGTGAGCCCGGCTGCACCGGATCATTGAAGAAGTGCGCCTTGAAATACCACGCATGCGGATCAACCGCCTGACGCCCCCGAATGAGGCCAAGGCCCGCAGATCCGCCTTCAGCGTCGAAGTAATCGGCGCGGTCCAGCATCGCAAGCTGTCCGGATGCTAGTCGCAAATCGACTGGAGACAGGTCAAGTGGCGAGCTGGACAAACCGAGATAGCTGCGATCTGTTTCAGAAATGGGCAATCCAGCCTGACGGACGAGTGCGGCAGCAGGGAAAAAGCCGAACCTGGTGGTTAAGTCCATGACGGGTTCGCCGGACTTCAGGCGCGCACTTACCTCAAACGCGACAATCGTCATCGGCCCAACTTTGGAAAAACTTGACAGGGTCGTCTCTACACAGATCGTTCCATCCTTCGGGCCGATCAATCGCAGGACCTTGCCATCACCTTCGAGATTTCGGAAACGTTCGCCGCCCTCCAGAGCGAAACCGCAATGGCTGGCGAGCCATCCGCAGGGCTGGAGCACCACTTCGTTGAGCACCGCAAACGGCATGAAGCCCGAACGGTTGTCGGCGAAGTACCAGGCATCCGGCGGAATATCATACTCGGCCTTGATCCTCGCGCCGACCTGCTGGACGCCGGGGCGTGTCGACACATCCGTGACGCGCGTCATCACATGATATGGCGGTTGTGGAAGGCGCGGCACACGGCCCTCGCGGTCGAACCGCTCATACATTTGACCAAAGGCCGCTGACGGCGGACCGCTGGCGCAGTCCAGCAGGGCCGCTTCGTCTCCGCGACTTTCTTTTTCAGGACCGACGCGAAGCGGCGTCTCTGATTTGCGCGGCGCGGCCCAGTTGCGGCGAAGCTGGATGCCGAAACGGGGACAGTAGAAAACCTTGCGACCATCGGAGCGCGCAAGCAGCGAAGCGAATATCTTTGGTGTTTCGCCCTCGATCACTTCATCGACGAAAACTTCGTAAGTGACATGGTGATCCTTGTCAGGAATGACCTGTCCACGACACACGAACTTTGCTGTCTCACCGGGCACAGGTTCAAAAACATAGCCGTCTCGTTCCTGCGTCAGTCCTATCGCGGCGGCATAGAACTCGAGCGCCTGAACGGCGGCCTCTGCCATCAGAGTGCCCGGCATGCAGGGGTCATTGTGGAAATGCCCGTCATAGAACCAGGCATCCGTTGGAACATGGGTGCCGGCGCAGAGATATCCGCGCTTCCAGGGACCACCCGAGGGGTCGAATGCCGTAACCGTGTCGAAAAATGCCAGCTTTCCGTCCGGAAGGTGTGGCGGAAACGAGTGCGCCGCGCAGAGCTCGAAGCCGGGACCAAAGCAAGCAAGCGCGTCACCTTGGCGGAAGGAAGCGACGTCGGCTTGGCTGAAGGCACGTTTGGAGCTGGCGCGGGATGTGTCGATGTTTGCAACGGTTGCCGTGGGCGGCGGTGAACTCGCTGCCTCCCAGACGACACCCTTGCCGGACGCAAGCTCCGCATCCGTGAAAAATCCGGCTTGGCCCTGGCGGACCGAGAAGGCCGGGCGATCATCAGACATGCAATCATACTGGAAGAAGAACATCCGCGTGCCCGCGAACGTCGCGTGCTGTGTGATCTCGATCTGGAAGCGCAGCGTATCGCTTGCACGCGGCAAGCCGCCTTCATGGAACGTGATTTCACAGCCGAGCAGCCGGTAGACGCGCTCGCTCTGGTTCTTCAGGTCTGCACCCATCCAGCCGATCAGTGTCAAGTCCGCCTGGCCGCACTCGATCAACGGACCCGGACGGACGCGGCGATTGTGCATGTACCAGGCGTCTTCGGTCAGATCGGTTTCCGTCCAGATGACGCCTGCGCCTTCTTCGCAAGGCGTTGCATCGATGCCAGTGATCCGGTCGACGAGCAACAGGGGCGGGGCCGGCAGACGCACCTGCCGGGCAAAACCGTCCTGGCCGCTGAATGCTTCGCCGAAGAAGGTGCTCATGGATCCGCGCGTTGCGGCTTCAATTGCGGGTCGATCCCATGACTTCCCGACAGGAAAACGTGGGGCGAGCGGTGTGCGTCCGGAGAGGACACCGGTCGGTGGAGGCAAGGCCGACGACGCCTGAGTGGACGCGGTGCGAGGGCCGGGCGGGAAGGGAACAGGCGCTTGGGGCAGTGCGGAAGCCCGAACCGGCGCAAGTTTGGGTGGCGCCAATGGCGGAGCGACGGGCAAACCATGCTGGTCGTGCTCACATGGGGCGAGGACAGGTGCGGCCGCATGAGCCTCGCGCGACACCTTGAACGGCGCGGCCATATGCCAGGGATTGGATCTCACTTCGTCGAGGCGGTCGGCGATACGCTCGACGCGAATGGGGTAGCCTGCCGCATAGAGCGTAGCCGCCAACTCGGCGATTTGGGCGATCTCGGAGTTTTCGACCCGGTCCGCCGCGATGGCAAGATGTGGTTTGCCCGCTAGGATCTGGCCGATGCTTTGCGTCAGCGTATCGCGCGGACCCAGTTCCACGAATGTCCGTACACCATCTTCCCACGCCTGACGGATCGTTGCGGGAAAATCCACCGTCGCAACAGCCTGGCGCGTCAGCATGTCGGCCACGCGGCCTTTGGTCGGCGTATAAGCGCCGTTGATCGCATTCGCGTAAAGGCGAATGCCGGAGACGCGCGAAACAGGGCGCGTATGCAGCTCGCGCCACTTCTCCTCAAAGGGCTTCATGGCATTGGCGTGAACGACCAGATGCTGGTGCATCAAGGTTCCAGCGCCAGGACCAAGGCGTTGGCAAAGCGCTCTGCAAGCTTCGGCGGGCCCGCCAATCATGCTGTCATCATCGGTGTAGATGATGGTGATCTCTACATTGGGCGCCGATTGCAGCTCTTCACGCAACTTCTCGATTGGCGCCCGCACGCGCCAGTTGGTCCAGTCCGTGGGAACATTCGGACCCCAGGCTTCGCCTGCAGTTTCAAAAGCACCGCCGAGGTGTCGCTCATACATCGCCGCAGCGTCGATGTCGTCGAGAAGGCCGCCCATGTCCTTCCAGAAGCCGAAAGCAAAGAGCGCGTTGCTCTCGCCCAACGAAAGGCCAATCGCCGCTTGTGGGCTGAGTTCGAGAATGTCGCGCATCAGGATTGCATGCGCCTGCGTCACCAGAGAAACGGCACAAAGTTGTTCGAACTCGGACAGCGACGCCTTTGCGAGGAGCGATGTCATCTCCTTCGCTTTCGGCAGCGTGCCGAGCGTCTCGGCCACTTCAGGGAAGGCCATCAGCAAGCCGCGGCCCATCCGGGGGTAGGACGCGGCAGACCCTGTGAACGCAAACGCAAGCTCACCCTCTGGCTCGCAGTCCCCATACCAGATGCCGGGCCCGGAAGGCGCGACCTTCTCCATGAGTGCCACCGCTGCCTGCTCACGTTTTTCGGCAAGAGCGGTCTCGTCTTTTGCCAGGAGCGCAATTCGGAAACGTCCCGCGCCGCCGAAGGTGCCCTTTCGAAGCTTGGCCGCAAGGGCTGGTCGCGACGAAGCTGCCGCGTGGAACAGGTACGGCGTGGTCCGCAACATGTCGGGCGTAGGCGCCGGTAGTGCAGGGCGAACTGTCACGCGGATCGATTGCGCCGTCTCCGTGCCACCTGCAGCGATACAGACGGCGTCATCCTGTGCGGCGAGCCGAACGACGGCGCCGTGCTCCTGCATTTCATGTGACCGCGCGGCCAGGCAAAGCTCTACGCCCAGCTCGAACAATCCGGTGACGGCAGGTGCGTGTCCGAAGACCGGTTTGCAGAAGCCGGATCCGGCCACCGGAGATCCGTTCAACCACTCAATCAGATCCACCGTGCCGAGCACGCGATCCCCATCTCTCGCGGCATCGGCTTCCCTCTTCAGGACGAGCGCGGCCGCCTGATCGGCCAAATCCGGCTCACTCTGGTCAACGGCCGCGCCGAAAAAATCAGCGCCTGCGACGACTGCCAGATCAAGGGTACCTGATTTCAGGGCTGCGACGGCGACATCCAGTGCGGCGAGCCCTGAACTTTCTTCGGCAGAAATCGCGTAGCCTTGCCCGCGGAAATCATCGCTCGACGTGATCCGGTTGGCCGCCATGTTGGCCATGGCGCCAAGAACGTCTGCAGAGACCAGTGGAGGCGCAATAGCGTTCAGTCCCGCTTCGACATCGTTGTGCCCGGCAGCTACCAGTTCGGACTTTACACGTTCGCGGATCGGCCAGCGCGCGGAATGGTCAGTGCAGCGAATTCCCGCAAATACCCCGCAGCGCTCATTGTCCGGACGCACAACGCCGTCGAGTGCCATTTGTGAAACATCAAGGATGGCCAATTGCTGCGCCTCTGCGCGCAAGAGGTCCGCTGGCGGAATACGCGCCTTCACTGGATCGGCGCCCGCATACTCAGCAAGCCTGACAGGCGTGACAGGCGAATTGATCAGCCGCCGGAGCACAGCGCGTTCGCCGCGATCCGGACCTGCCATGAGACCCACGCCAACAATGACAATCTGTTCTGCATCCGTGGACGCCGCGACGTCATGGCCATTCACAAAATTTCGCGTTGGTTCGTGCGCATCAAGGATCAGGTGCGAATTGTTCCCACCGAACCCAAAGTTGCTGATCGCAGCACGGCGCGGTTTAGATCCTTTTGCACTCCAGGGGGTGCCTGACCCAAGCGGCGTGAAGGCCGTATCCGTGAGGGACTTGATCAGCTTGCCGTCCATCGGTGTTGGCGGCAGCGTCTCATGCTCCATCGCACTGGTAAGCTTGAGCAGGCTGGCGAGCCCGGCGACGGTAATGAGGTGGCCAGTGTTCGCCTTCAGCGATCCGATGGGCAGCTCCCGTGAAGTCCCGAAAATCGAAGACGCGGACTGGATCTCGACGGCATCGCCCACCGGTGTTCCGGTTGCATGGCATTCGAGAAAATCGATGCTGTCGGGTGAGATGCCCGCCATCGCGTACGCCCGGCGCATGGCTTCGGTCTGGCCGTCCGTATCCGGAGCCAGAAAGCCCTTGCGACGACCATCATTCGAGAGACCAATGCCCCGGATGACACCGCGGACTCTGTCTGTCTTGGTCACATCCGACAGACGTTTCAGCACGACGGCAGCGGCGCCTTCAGACGGAACAAGGCCATCTGCGCCTTGAATGAAAGGCCGTGACCGTCCAGTCGGGCTGAGCGCCTTCAGCGCATCAAATCCGATGTGGAGGATCAGATTGTCAGCGGCATTCACGGCGCCGACAAGCGCGATATCCAGTTCTCCGGAAGACAGCTTCCGGCACGCGATCTCAAGAGCATACAGCGATGACGCACAGGCGGCGTCCAGCGCGAGCGCGGGGCCTCCCGCACCAATCATCCGTGCGATCATGCGGGCTGGCATGCCTGAGTTGAGGGTATCCGTCAGGGGACGGTCCGTACGTCCGTTGCGCCAGAGTTCTTCGGCATAATCCACCTTGGCGCGGCTTGGATAGCAAAGGTTCGCAAGGAACACGCCTCGCTTATCTGGCGCCGTCTTGTCACCTCCGTCCGCTGATGACCACGCGGTCCAGGCGACTTGCAAGGACCATCGATGCACAGGATCCAGCGCGCTTGCAGGTATGCCCCCCAGCGCCGCCAATCCCTCATGGTCAAGCGGCGGCTGATCTACGCGTCCGGACACGTAGCGGCGTGGCAGCTCCCCGCGCAGTCCAAGCTCGGCGGCAGTCACATCGCGTGTGACAATCGCCTTTCGGCTGACAACCGACCAGAGTTCTGACGAGCTGTCTGCTCCCGGAAGGATGCAGGCCTCGGCCACGATCGCAATGGGTTCGAATTTCCTCATGCCGCCGCCCACGCTTCACCGACCACGAGTTCGACCTGCTCCCGGTCGCCGCCAAGCAATTCACTCACGAATATGCGCGCGCCTTCATCGACCGGAATGAGTGGAATGCCTTGAGCCTCGAAATGGCCGGCGAGGGATGCGTCCACCATGCCGCCCGCCCAGGGGCCCCAATGGAAAACCTTGACGCGCAAGGAGGGATAGGCTCGCGCCAATGACCGGCCTGCGCAGGCGAGCAGCGCATTGGCCATCGCATAGTCAGCTTGCCCTCGATTTCCAAAGAAAGCAGCGGCAGATGAGAAGAATGCAACGTACTTGAGTTGTTCGGGCCTGATTGCAGCGCTGATGTTGTTCAGCCCATCGACTTTCGGTGCGAATACGCGGCGAAGTTCGGCTTCGGTCTTGTCCGCCGCCAACTTGTCCGCAAGCACTCCCGCGCCGTGAACCAGGCCCGTGATCGGCCCGTAGCGGCTCTGGGCTGAGGCCAGCACTTCGCTCACCGCTACTCGGTCGCCGGCGTCAAGTGGCAGGTAGACGGCATTCGCGCCGGCGGCGTTGATAGCGGCGACGGTCTCGCGGATCTCCGCGCTCGCAAGCAGGGCCCGGGCCTTGCGATCAATTTCCACCGGTGAAATCAGCGCGCCGCTTTGACGGCTTTGCTCAACAAGCCGTCCACGGAGCGTCTTGATGTCCCGCGTCATCGGCAAACCGGTGGGCCATGCCACCTCGGCTGACCGGCCGGCCAGCAGGATTGTACCACCTGCAGTGCGGGCCAGCTCGATGGCGCAAGCCGCAGTCACGCCACGCGCACCGCCTGTGATCAGCCAGACCGAAGAGCCGTCTGCGTCCAACGCTTGCGGCGGTGCAAGCGCTTCGCCTGCATCCGGCACGCGCAAACCGTTTGTGCCCAATTCGCCATCTCCGAAGCCGCCGCAGAGCGCCCGTGCTAAAGCTCCGCCGGGATTGGACAAGTCCGCCAACGTCCAAGCAAACGTCCGGCACTCCGGCCATTCCTTGCGGAGAGTTCGGCTCAAGCCGTCAAGACCGGAGGCATCGTCGGCTGACTGAACCAAAAGCGTCAATCCACCTGAACGCCGGGCCTGCTTCGCCCTCTGAAGTACGCGCCAATGCCGCCCCGCCGGTTCACCGCCTTCAAGACCTTCTGCTACAATCACAGCGCCCGCCGAGGCGTCTGGCGTTTCCACCGCTTGCGCCGCATAGCCAGCGGCATTCAAGGCGCCAGCGATTTGCAGCACGATGGGCCCGGATCCCGTGACCTGAACGGGCGCGCCCAAAGGCACGTCGAAGGCGCGTGCCTCAGTATGGTGCCATTCAACCGGCCTCACGTCGCACTGGTACGGTGCAACATTGTCCACGGGCGGAAGGGGACGGCGGGAGGCCCAGGGCTCCCGTCCATCCCTCAGGCGAAAAAATCAGCGATCTTCCGGATCGTGCGCAGCTCGGCGAGATGTTCCGGATCGACTTCCGGCAGGGAAGGGAACTGATCGCGCAACGAGGAGAGTATCTCGACCTGCTTGATCGAATCCACTCCGAGTTCGCCTTCCAGATCCATGTCATCTTCCAGCATGTCGGACGGATAACCCGTTTTTTCGGCAATCAGTGCCCGGATCACATCCGGAGAGACCTGAAGTGCAGATGCAGGGGGCGCGGCTGATGCTGCTACGGCAACTCGCGCAGGTGGCGCGGAAGCGGCCGGCGCTGCCGCCGCGCTCGACGGTGTGGCGGCATCAATCATTGCCGCAATTGCTGCGATGGTGCGAAGCTCGACCAGACGTTCGGGCTCTATTTCCGGTAAATGGGGCAACTGGTCGCGCAGTGAGGACAAGATCTCAACTTGCTTGATTGAGTCGACGCCAAGTTCACCTTCGAGGTCCATATCGGCATCGAGCATATCAGGCGGATAGCCGGTCTTCTCTGAAACGATAGTTCGCACAATAGTCGCTGAATCCACCTTTGCCGGCGCGGGCGATGCCGGCTTCGAAGCAGGCGCTTCCACACGCGGGGCGGGCGCAACTGGCGCTGGCGCAGGCGTCGGCGAAGCAGCCTTGGGCGTTTCAGGCACGAAGCTGTGGGCACCGGCAGACCCGTTGGCTTTCGGAGGTTGAGGCGAAGCCGCCGGAGCGGGCGCTGCGGGTGGGACATAAACTTGAGGCTGAGGTGCGGCTGCGCGCGGCGGCGGCAATTGCTGCGGCGTCGCCGGAATGGCACCCGCCTGACCCAACAGCGCGGCGGCAGCGCTCAAATAGGCTTTGTGCGACTCCGCCATCACCGTGAGGTAATCCTGGTGGCGCGCAGACACTTCCTGCCAGATGCGCTCGACGGGCGAGGTGATTTCGGACGGCCCTACGATCTGCTGCGCCGAGGCGTGAGCGGGGGGGACGACTTGCCGGCCATTCTGATCGGACATGGGAGGTTCGGTCCTTTGAGCGTTCTGGAGAGGAGAAACAGAAATTGATGCGGGCATGGCCCGGCCGCTTGCGTTTACAGGCGCTTTGCCGGCCGCTCCGTTCTTGGGTGGGTAAGGCCGGTCATAGTTTGCGCCCGTGAGGAACACGGCATGTTTCGACGGCGCCGGTTTCGGTTTGGGCGCAGGCGCTTCTGCGTAAAGCGCCTGGAGGTCAAGCGCGTGTCCCGCCACCGAGAGCGCGCCGATCACGGAGAGGAATTGAGCAACGCCATTCGTCCGCTTGTTATCAAGCGAATGGACCGTGTAATCCCGGTCGCCGAGTGTGTCATTGATGAGTCCCGCAACCACATTGCCGGGCCCGACCTCAACAAACGTCCGCGCGCCGGCCGCGTACATTGCCTCAATCTGATCACGGAACAGGACCGGTGAGGCAATCTGCGACGAGAGAGCTGCAGGCAGTTCCTTGGCGGTCGATTTATAGACTTGCGCCGTCGCGTTTGCATAAACCGGCAAGCTGGGCCGCTTCAGCTTCAGGCTCTCGAGCGTGTTTCGGAACGGCCCGACGGCTGGTTCGACAATCGCCGAGTGAAAAGCTGTTGCGACGGGCAACTTACGCGCCTTGATGCCTTCGGCCGTGCAGCGCTGTTCGGCTTGCTTGATGACATCCACTGGACCCGACAGAACGACCTGGCTCGGGCCGTTGTCATTCGCGATGACGAGTCCGTTGCCGATCTCTTCCACCAGCGGCGCAATCCGGCTCGCCGGACACTGCACGGCCAGCATGGCGCCTTCAGTCGTTTGTGCCGCCGTCGCCATCTCGCGGCCGCGAGCCGCCGCTATGGTCAGAGCCGCGTCGCGATCAAATGCGCCAGCATAATGCAACGCCATGATCTCACCGAAGCTGTGCCCGCCGGTCATGTCTGCGTCGAGGCCAAGCGCATCCAGCAAAGCGAGATGCGACAGCGACACGGCAGCAATCGAGGGCTGGGCATGCTGCATCAGGGTCAGCCGCTGCTGCTGGTTGCCGAATTCGACCTGATCGAACGCAGACGGCGGGAAGGACAGTCTGTGAAGCTTCAAGGGCCCGGTCACAGGGTGGCTCGCGGCCAGATCCCAGATGGCGCGAGCCTGAGGGAAGGCCAGTGAAAGATCCGAACCCATCCCAGGATACTGGCTGCCCTGTCCGGAAAACAGGAACGCAATCTTGCCGGTTTCGGGCGCTCCGAGGGACGCGGCACACCCCTGCGGCAGGGGCGCGGTACCAAGCGTTCCGGCACGAACCTGCGCCGCAAGCTTGCTTGCCTTTGTGGCCAATTCTTCCGGGCTCGACACGACCACCGCCGCGCGCACAAGCGCCTTCGGATCAAACGCCTTGTGCGTCTCGGAGGCGTGCCAGGCCAGCGCATCGTCCGTGAGCTGTGTTTCGGCGATCTGCTCCAACATGGCCGCAAGACCGCCAGCGTCCAAAGCGCTCAGCAGGAACAGCTCA
This sequence comes from Hyphomonas sp., assembly GCA_041741055.1. GTDB lineage: Bacteria > Pseudomonadota > Alphaproteobacteria > Caulobacterales > Hyphomonadaceae > Hyphomonas. The sequence goes on along the minus strand of JBGSKU010000329.1, from coordinate 4,168 downwards.
GCGGGATGAACGCGTTCCGGTTTTGCAGCGGTTGGACCCGTGTATTCTTCGAGCGTTACGTGGAAGTTGCTGCCTCCGAACCCGAACGAGCTGACAGACGCCCGGCGCGGACGATTGTCGGACGTGACCCAAGGGCGCGCTTCGGTATTGACATAGAAGCATGCGCTTTCGCGGATCGCATCTGCGGGTTCTTCAATCTTGATCGTAGGCGGCAGAACCCTTCGGCGAAGGGCTTCGACCGCCTTCACCATGCTTGCTGCGCCGGCCGCAGCTTTGGTGTGACCAATCTGGGATTTAACCGAACCGACGGCGCACCAGGGACCTTCGCCCTTGTCGACTTCACCGAAAACAAGGTGCAGCCCTTCGATCTCAGCCTTGTCGCCAGCTTTCGTTCCGGTGCCGTGCGCTTCGACCATGTCGACGGCCTCTGGGCCGTAGCCCGCCTGTTCGTAGGCGCGCCGTAGGGCCCGGGCCTGACCTGAAGGCAGCGGCGTATAGATCGCCGTGCCCTTGCCGTCCGAACCACCGCCAATGCCGCGAATGACGGCATGGATCGTATTGCCGTCACGTTCAGCGTCATCGAGACGGCGCAGCGCGAGCATACCGATACCTTCGCCCAGCATCGTCCCGTCCGAATTGTTCGAGAAGGGTCGGCAATCACCTGTCGGCGACAGGGCCGGCGTCTTCGAGAAACACATGAACATCAGGATGTCGTTCAGCGCATCGACACCGCCCGTCAGCACCATATCAGAATCGCCGGCGCGCAACTCGTGCATAGCAATATGCAACGCGGCGAGACTGGAGGCACAGGCGGCATCGGTGACGTAGTTGCTGCCGCCCAGATCCAGCCGGTTGGCAATACGGCCCGCCACGACGTTGCCGAGCAATCCGGGGAAAGTACTTTCTTTCCACTCGGCGTAATGGCTTTCGATTCGGGACGCGATCTCCTGCACTTCGCCTTCGCCAAAGCCGGACTGACGCAGCGCATTCACCCAGGTGGGGCGCTGGAGCCGTCCCGCCATGTGCGCGGTAAGCTCCGTTGCCGATGCAACGCCGAGCACAACGCTGGTGCGCGATTTGTCGATCTTGCCGCCGCTGTCGCGCTCCGCGTCGTCCAACGTCATCTTGGCAGCGACCAGTGCCAGCAGTTGCGCGGAGTCGGTCGATTGTAGCTGTGCCGGAGGAATCCCGAATGCCAGCGGATCGAACGCTACGGGCGAGAGAAAGCCGCCCCGTCGGCCATAGGTGCGATCCGGCTTGGCCGGATCCGGATCGAAGTAGTCGTCAAGCAGCCAATGCGTCGGCGGCGTATCGCTAAGCAGGTCGCGGCCTTCAAAGATGTCGCGCCAGAAACCGGTCGTGTCGCCACGCCCCGGAAAAATGGCGCCCATGCCGACCACCGCGATCGGTTCAAGCGCGGGTTTATTCCGGGAGGATCGTTGATCGGTCATGAACTACTCGAATAGTCGCGGAGTGTAAGAGAAATGTTGCGGCGAAACGGGCAATCCCATCGCGCGCAGCTGTCCAGCCCTGGTGATACGCGCAGCGCCTTCCAGCAGGTTCAGCGCAATCTGGCGAACGGTCCGGTTCTCGACCGGTTCGAGCGGCGTGCCGGCAACCCATTCATTGAAGGCGCCCATCGCTGGGCCACACCAGATCTGATAGTCCGTCGCGCGGCCAGGCGTGCCTTCACGCGCCCACTGCGCACCCTGGAAGAGATAACGGCGCGCCACCAGCGCGAGGCGCTTGTTGCCATCCGTTTCGGCGCGCTTTGCCTCGCCCGGATTGATCCGCTGGATGTAGGCTTGCGTTGCCTTCCAGGCCGCCTCGAACGGCTCGCCCAGAACGTCATCAAGCCACTTCTGGTCAGCCGGGCTCAGCGTTTCATAGCTCGCGCCTGAGCGGTAGAAGGCGTGCAGTTTCTTGCCACGCATCGCGAACAGGGTGCCGCGCTTCAGCACCTGCACCTCGACGCCTTGTTCGAACATGTCCGCAGCGGGCGCCATCGCGACATCCGCCGGGCCCGCCTTGGCGAGCAGTAAGCGGCCCGCCTCCGACAGTCCGGATTCAACGGCGCACTGGTTGACTGACCCGGTCAGCACATAGGCGGCGCCCATCTGGAAGGCAGCAGCGACCGCCGAAGGCGTAGCAATCCCACCGGCCAGCCCGATCCGGATCGCGCTTTCGTCAAATCCGTACTTCTTCGCCACGCGGCTGCGCGCGGCACAGAGCGAACTGTAGAGCACGGCGGCCGGGCGATTGTCTGTATGACCTCCGGAGTCGGATTCCGCAGTGATATCCGCTGCGACCGGTACCCTTGCTGCGAGGGCTGCCTGCGTCTCCGAGATCTTTCCGCTCGCAACCAGCTCGCGCAGCATTTTATCAGGCGGCGGCGACATGAACGGCTCGGCCACTTCCGCGCGCGAGACCTTCGCGAAGACATGGTTGTTCCGCTTCACGGTGCCGTCCGGACGACGCTCAAGGCCGAGGGCTGTATAACGCACGACATCGGGTGTCAGACGCATGAAAGCCGATGCCGAAACACGCCGAACGCCTTCAGCGAGGAACAGATCGACGACGGCAGCTTCCTGACCCGGCTCCTGAGGGGAGTGTATGAGGTTCGCGCCCCAAGCACACTGATCGGCGCGCAGGGCTTTCTTGATTTCGTTCAGCCCCGCCTCGATTTCAGCGAGCGGCAACCCGGCGCTTCCATAGAAGCCAAGGCACCCAGAGCGAACCGCTTCAATGACCATCCGGGGCGTCGCGATCCCCCGCGCCATCTCCCCGACCACATAGCAGAACCGCGCCGGATGCTCGGCCAGAAATGTTCGATCCCCAAGCCATTCCGGATAAATCGAAGGTAGCGAAACGGCGTTTGAAGGACGAGCGACTTCATCGCCGACAGAAACAATTGAAGGTCCGCTCTCCAGACCGGTTGCCAGCCATGCAATCGACCGTGGACTCTCCACGGCTTTCGTCAAAAGATCCGGCACGCGATGTTCGCCCTTCTGGCTCGGCCCATTCTGGTCGCCACTCATCCGCTTCACTTAAGAGCGCAAAGTCTCGCAGCTCAATGGAAATTACCTGATTCCGGTTCAATCCATAGCCAGCGCCGGAAATGAGCACAACTCATAATCGTATTTCCAAGATTAACGTCTAAGCGTTGCGCGCAAACCATAATCGGCGGCCTGGGACATCAAGTCGGTCGCGCTCCACTTGCGATCAGATCATCTAAAGGCTAAAGCGGCCTCGTCACTGGGGAGTAGCCAGTCGTCCGCAAGGACGAGCCAACGCATCAACATGCTCGGCCGAGAGGCCGTGGTGCGATGGAAGCGGGAACACCGCTTGGGCGAGACCGCTGGCATCATTTCTTCGCTCTGGGTTGGGCGGGGGAACTGATGTCTGTTGGTTTTCATCGCCGCCCGACCCGGAGACTGAATTATGGAATCACTCTTCACATCGACCGCCGTCGTGGCGCTTGCTGAAATCGGCGACAAGACACAGCTCTTGGCGATCGTTCTGGCGACGCGGTTCAAGAAGCCCTGGCAGATCGTCGCGGGCATCTTCACGGCAACAGTCGCCAATCACTTCCTCGCTGCACTCATCGGATCCGAAGTGGCTTCGATCCTCGATGGTGAATGGTTCCGCTACCTGATTGCGCTGTCATTCATCGCCATGGCGGCCTGGACCCTGGTTCCGGACAAGCTGGACACACCTGGCGAAGAAAAACCCGTCCGGTTTGGCGCGTTCGTTGCCACGACCGTTGCCTTTTTCCTGGTCGAGATGGGCGACAAGACCCAGATCGCCACCGTGGCGCTCGGTGCCCGTTTTCACGATGTGGTTGCGGTGACGATGGGAACGACGCTGGGTATGATGCTGGCCAACGTGCCGGCCGTCTTCCTGGGACATGAATTGCTGAAACACGTGCCGCTCAACGTCGTGCGCCTCGTCGCCGCCGGGCTCTTCCTGGTTATCGGCCTATGGGTGCTCGCACAGACGATCGGCATCATCGGCTGAACAGACCGGGTGGCGGAGGGAGTGAGTCAGGCACCCAACTCTCTCGTCGGGGCCCAGCGCGGCGGAGTGTAGAACGCGCGAAACCAGGCGAAAACAATGCGATACGCAGGTTTTCGCCGTTTCGATACCCCTCGCAGGCGCTCAGTCTTCG
>JBGSKU010000328.1:0-7131 GCA_041741055.1 Hyphomonas sp. | reverse complement strand
CAAGCGCTGCGCCGAGACGCTGTTCTTCGACTATCACCGCCAGCACAAGCTGCGCATCAAGGTCGCGCGGATTTTCAACACGTATGGCCCCCGCATGCACCCGAATGATGGCCGCGTGGTCTCGAACTTCATCGTCCAGGCCCTGAAAGGCGAGGACATCACGCTGTACGGCGACGGCCAGCAGACGCGCAGCTTCTGCTATGTCGACGACCTGGTGCGCGGCCTGATTTCGCTGATGGACTCCCCGGACCACGTGACCGGCCCGATCAACATCGGCAACCCGGGTGAGTTCACCATCCGCCAGCTGGCCGAGCAGGTGATCGATCTGACGGGTTCGAAGTCCAAACTCGTGTTCATGCCGCTGCCTCAGGATGATCCGAAGCAACGCAAGCCCAACATCGAGAAGGCGCAGGAGATCCTCGGCTGGGAGCCGAAAATCCAGCTGCGCGACGGCCTGACGAAGACGATCTCCTACTTCGACGGCATGCTTTCGGGCAGAATGGCCGCTCAATAGGCAGGTACCAACAAAATTTGATCAACCGGAAGTCGATGACGTTGCGTCATATGCATTTCTGGGTTGACGGAATTGGCTGGTCGGATCAGATTGGGTTCCAGTTTGTAACTGGCCCGGAGCTGGGCGCTGGCGAGTAAAATCCAATGTCCATAGATCGTCTGGATTGGGACACGTTGCGCGTTTTCCGCGTCGTGTCCGAACTCTTGAGCATGAGTGCAGCAGCAGCGCGGCTCGGCGAATCGCCACCAACGATCAGCCGCAAGATTGATGATCTGGAACGGTCGTTGGGATCGAAAGTCTTCCTTCGCTCGACCCGAGGCGTTGAACTCACCGAGATCGGCAAGCAGGTCCTCGCCTATGTCGAGAGGATGGCGTCCCTTGCGGATGATATCCAGCGCGACACGTCATTTGCGGGCGCGCCTGTCACCGGCACTATCACCCTGCGCACAGGCGATGGTCTCGGGCCCTACTGGATCGCGCCGCGGCTCGCCCAATTCCACAAGCAGCACCCGAAAATCCAGGTGCGGATGATTGTCCGCGAAGAAACGCCGGACTCCGAAGCAGAAGACGACGACGACATTTCGATCAGCTTTGCCGAACCACGCCGCAATCAGAAGATCGCGCATAAGCTGGGCGTCCAGCACTATGTTGGCTTCGCGTCCCAGAGCTATATTGACGAAAAGGGAAAACCCGACAGCCTGGTGGACTACTACAAGCATCGCTGCATCCTGCACACATCCTACGTCAACCAGGTTGATCGCTGGGCGCCGCGGATGTCCGAGCTGCGCAAGATGGTCGATTTTGCGTTCATCACGAACTCCGGCACCGCGATTGCCGAATCCTGCGCGAAGGGCGGCGGCATCGGCATCCTGCCTTCATTCATGTCCTCGATCGACCCGCGCCTGGTTGCCCTGGAGCTGCCGGAGATTGCCCCCATCCGGTTCTGGATCACGTATTCGGAGCGCGTTCGCCGGCTGCCGCAGGGCGCGCTGCTGATCGACTGGATCCGCCGTCTGTTCGCAAGTGAAGAAGCGCTCTGGTTCGACGACGAGTTCGTGCATCCGCTCGATTATGCTGCCAAAGTCCGCCAGCTGCGTCCGGAGATTCGGCGCGAAGGCTGACGGGCGCCTGCGCCATCGGGCTTGCCCGAAAACCGCGAGGACATATTCTGCCGCGCAACGGAGTGCGCAGACTGTGCGTGCGCCGAAGAGCGACGGGGAACGATCATCGACACGCACGATAACCGGCCGGCCACGATCATCGACGTTGCGCGCGAAGCCGGCGTTTCCTTCAAGACCGTCAGCCGCGTCCTCAATGGTGAACCCAATGTGCGCGAGCCGACCCGGGTCCGGGTCATGGACGCTGTGCGGACGCTGGGCTATCGCGCCAACCCCTTCGCCCGCAGCCTCCGGGCCGCCCAAAGCCGGCTGATTGCAGTCTATTTCTCCAATCCTTCGCGCAACTATACGAGCGAGATCCAGATCGGTGTTCTGGAGCGCTGCAATGCCGAAGGGTTCAACGCGATATTCGAACAGGCCGGCGGCGGTCTCGACAGCATCGTGTCCCTGCGGGGGCGTCCGAACCTTGCCGGCGTGATCCTGGTGCCGCCCCTGACCGAAGACGTGGCGATCATGCGCCATCTGACCGAAGCGGGCATTCCCTTTGTGCGGCTGGCGCCGATCGAGGCGGAAGGCGAAGCCGGACATGTCAGCATGGACGACGAAAGTGCGGCCGGGGAGATGGTGGACCATCTCGTGTCATTGGGACACCGGCGCATCGGGTTCATAACAGGACCTGCGGAGCATCCCCAGGCCCGGCTGCGCGAGGCGGGCTTCCAGAAAGGCCTGGCGCGGCACGGCATTGCGCCTTCGCCCGAGCTGGTCTGCCGGGGCACTTTCCATTTTGAATCCGGTGTACAATCGACCGAGCAACTGTTGTCGCTCGGCGTGCGTCCCACCGCGATCTTTGCCAGCAATGACGACATGGCGGCGGGCGCACTCGCCGCAGCCTACCGCAAGGGCATTCGCGTGCCGAAAGACCTGTCGGTGGCCGGCTTTGACGATACGCCGCTCGCTTCCGTCGTCGCGCCGTCGTTGACGACCATTTACCAGCCGATCCGGGAACAGGCCGGCAAGGCTGCGGACATGTTGTTCGGCGGCGTGGAGCGCAGGCCGGAAACGTCCATTGTGCTGCCCCACCGCCTCGTGGTGCGCGAGTCAACGGCGCCGCCCAGGGCCTGAAGGCGGCAATCGAAGGCATTTCCGGCCCGCCGGCTTTGGTGTAAGCGCGCGGGCGATGAACACGATCAAGCCCCTCGACCATATCGCCACCACCAAAGCCTATGTTCCCGGCGGCAAGCTGCAGGGGGCAACCGGCCCTGTGGCCATGCTGGCCTCGAACGAAAACCCGTTCGGGCCCAGCCCGCGCGCCGTGGAAGCCATCCGGGCAGCGGCTGCGGCAGGCCTGCAGATCTATCCCGATCCCGACTATGGCGCGCTCCGCGCGGCCATTGCGGCGGCCAAGGGTATTGCCGATCCGGCGCGGGTGGTGACGTCGGCGGGGTCGGACGAGATCATCCACCTGCTGACCCAGTGCTATGCCGGGCCAGGCGACGAGGTGCTATTCACCGAGCACGCCTTTTCCATGTACGAGGTCTCGACGCGCGCACATGGGGCGACCGCTGTGAAGGCGCCCGAGACCGACATGAAGGCGGGGGTGAACGCCATCCTCGGCGGCGTGTCGCCGCGCACGAAAATCCTGTTCCTCGCGAACCCCAACAACCCGACCGGAACGATGCTTACGGTGGAGGAACTTGAGGCGCTGCAGGACGCGCTGCCGCCGCATGTGTTGTTCGTCGTGGACGGCGCATATTCTGAATATCTCGGACCGGAGTATGAGGCTGCGCTGCGTGACCTGGTCGATCGGCGTGACACGACCGTGATGATGCGCACCTTCTCGAAGATCTACGGCCTCGCGGCGGCGCGCCTTGGCTGGGCCTACATGCCGCGCCCGATTGCGGACACGTTTCAGCGTATCCGTGGCCCCTTCAACGTGAACGCGCTTGCGGTTGCCGCCGGGATCGCCAGCGTTGCCGACGACGCCTTCCTGGCCATGTCGCGCGAACACAATACGCTGTGGCGGGCAAAGATGACCGAAGCGCTGAACGCGATGGGACTGCCGACACCAGAATCGCATGCGAACTTCGTGGTGCCGGAATTCGGCTCGGCCGCGCGGGCGGCGGACGCCAACCAGTTCCTCAAGGATGAGGACATTCTCGTGCGCGCGATTGGCGGCTACGGCTTGCCGACGAAGTTGCGGATTACGGTAGGCAGCGCCGAGGACAATACCAGGGTGCTGGACGCCCTGAAGGCCTTCACCGCGAAACGCTGAGATTGTCGATCAGGCGGGTGCGGCCGAGCCATCCTGCGCCCAGAAGGCGCGCGGTTTTACCTTGCGCGAGCGGGGCGTCTTCGGCGAGCGCCACCAGCGAATCAGGATCGACCAGCGCGATGTAATCCACGCTTTTGAATCCGGCCTTCAGCAGGTGTGATTCGGCTTCGGCGCGGACCTCGCCGGGCAGGGCGCCGATCGAGAGGCGAACGGACGCACGGTGCAGGGCCGCGTACATGGCGCCGGCGGTGCGGCGCTCTTCTGCCGAAAGGTAAAGATTGCGGGACGACTGGGCGAGGCCGTCGCGCTCGCGCCGGGTTTCGCCGCCGATGATTCGAATCGGAAAGCCGAGATCGCGCACCATCCGGCGGATGATCTGCAGCTGCTGGAAATCTTTCTCTCCAAAAACAGCGACATCCGGCTGCGCGTGCAGGAAAAGCCGCGCCACGACCGTCGCCACGCCATAGAAGAAGTGCGGGCGGTAATTGCCGTCCAGTAGGTCCGACATGCCGTTCACCCGAACGTCCGTGACCGAACCATCGGGATACATTTCTGCAACACCGGGCATATAAACGACATCGCATCCAGCCGCCGCGAGCAAGGCGAGATCGTCCGCTTCGCGGCGGGGGTAGGTTTCGAAATCTTCGCCGGGCGCAAACTGGGTCGGGTTAACGAATATGCTCGTGATCGTCCGGCTCGCGTTTTCCTTTGCTTTTTCAACGAGGGAGATATGACCCCCGTGAAGGGCGCCCATGGTGGGCACGAATCCGACCGTTTCGCCTGCGGCTTTCCAGTCACGCACCTGTTGCTGCAACGCCACACGCGTGCGCAGCACGGTGACGGTCTTTTCTGTCATGGAATTCACTTTGATAACGCCCTGCTTCGGGATGAAGTAAACGGGTTGTTAACCCATAGGCCGGAATTTCCAAGTCATGACACACCGCATCGTTAACACTGTTCGTTCCTTCGCGCTCTTCGGAGCTGTCACGCTCGGCCTGCGCAAGGCCAGTATCAGCGTTCGCGAACCGGAACCCAGGCGCAGCGGTGCTGAAGCTGAGGATCTGACGGACAACTGGATGTTCGATCGTCCGCAGGCGGCGGTTTCGTCCGAGGCCTACATGCTCGACCAGGAGTATGGCCGGGTGTCGGGTGCATTGGCCGGCCTGCGTGCGGTTCTCTCGAACCTCACCAAGATGCCGCTGTCGGCCGAAGAGGATTACACCCCGGTGGCCGCGTCATCGGTCGCGCTCGATCCGGCCCTGTTCGACGAGATTGCAGCCCCGGTTCCGGTGCTGACAAATGTCGTGGCCTTCGACGACGACGACCTCTTCATCGAGAGCTCCCTAACACTTCAGAAACCCTCCGCGTCTATTGAATCACTTCCACGCGTTGCGTGATTTGTTGGTTTAGCCGGCCCCAGGCCGTGCAGATTGTGGAGTAGCTTTGATGCCCGCCGACGGGATGTCTTCCATGAGCCGGACCGGCTTGGCCGACATCACGCCGCAGGCAGCTGAGGCCCGCGTCATTGTCATCGGCAACGAGAAGGGCGGCGCGGGCAAATCCACCGTGTCGATCCATCTCAGCGTTGCACTTCTGTGCATCGGCAAGAAAGTTGGCGTGATCGACCTCGACGTTCGCCAGCGCTCGCTTACCCGCTACCTCGAGAATCGCACCCGCTGGATGCAGAACACGGGCGCCACGCTGTCGATGCCCGAGATCGTGCGCGTCGATGCCAGCCAGGAGCGCGATCTCGACAAGGCGGAGGCCGAGGAAAGCCAGCGCTTCCTGAGCTCCCTGGCGCGTCTCAAGCGCGAATGCGACTTCATCATCATCGACGCGCCCGGCGGCGACACGTTCCTGTCGCGTCTGGCGCACATGTATGCCGATACGTTGATCACGCCGCTGAACGACAGCTTCGTAGATTTCGACTTGCTGGGCGATGTGAACCCGCAGACTCTGGAAGTGCTGCGGCCAAGTTTCTATTCCGAGATGGTCTGGAATTGCCGCAAGAAGAAGGCCCAGACCAGCCGCCGGCCGATCGACTGGGTGGTGATGCGCAACCGCATGTCGCCGCTGGCGGCCCGCAACAAGGAGCGCGTTGGCGGCGCGCTTGAGAACCTGTCCAAGCGGATCGGTTTCCGTCTGGCGCCGGGTCTGTCCGAGCGTGTGATCTACCGCGAACTTTTCCCGGCCGGCCTGACCCTGCTGGACCTCAGCGAAGCGAACTCGAACGTCGCCTTCACGATGAGCCACAAGGCCGCCCGTCAGGAGCTGCGCGATCTCGTGATCGTCCTTCAGCTGCCTGAACTCGTTGGCGCCGAGTTCAGCTTCTAGCGCCACCCATCCACCCACGTTCCGTTGCGACAAGCGAGGCATTGCAATCTTGCCTCGCGATCAGGGCGTGCCTACTCCTGTCGCGCGGACGCGCCCGATGAACTGGGCGGGCGCATGGGAGGTCCGGAATGAGCAAGATCGAGAGCCACGGCTTCGTGCAGGAAAAATTTGCGCCCGTGCGCGCCGCCTTCGAATCCAATTTCGAAGGCGGGCAGGAAAACGGCGCGTCGTTCTGCATGACGGTTGGCGGAGAAACGGTTGCGGACCTCTGGGCGGGCTGGGCCGACGAAGCCCAAACGCGTCCCTGGGAAGAGGACACGATCGTCAACGTCTATTCGACGACCAAGACGATGACCGCTCTGACGGCGCTGCTGCTTGCGGACCGGGGTGAACTCGATTTCGCGGCGCCGGTGGCGAAATACTGGCCGGAGTTTGCTGCGAACGGGAAAGCCGATGTGACGGTCGCGCACCTGATGAGCCATTCGGCCGGCCTGTCGGGCTGGAAAGAACCTTTGGTGCGCGAAGACCTGTACGATTGGGAGAAGGCGACCAGCCTGCTGGCCGCGCAGGCGCCCTATTGGGAGCCAGGCACCGCGCCGGGCTATCACGCGATGACGCAGGGCTATCTGGTTGGCGAAGTCGTGCGCCGGGTGGCCGGCGAGACGGTCGGCACGGTGTTCCGCAAGGAGATTGCGGGGCCACTGGGGGCTGACTTCCAAATTGGCCTAGCGGCATCAGAGGATCACCGGGTAGCGGATCTGACGCCGCCGCCGCCCGGCTCTGGCATCGGGCAGGGCGAGGTCAGCCCGTTGGTGGCGAACATGTCGTCCAATCCGCCGATCAATCCGCTGGACACCCGCACGCGGGCCTGGCGCAGCGCAGAGATTCCCGCA
>JBGSKU010000327.1:0-3879 GCA_041741055.1 Hyphomonas sp. | reverse complement strand
TGGCCCGCACGCCGGACCGGCAACCGGGGGAGTCGCCGTTCATCGGGACGCTCGATGTCGAAGTGCCCGGCACGCTGCCGCGCGAAACCGTCGTGGCGCTGTGGCCTGCCAATCTGGCCTCGGGCGCACGCGAATTCGGGGCGACGCAGATCGAGGCCGGTGTGGCACGCAATGCAAAAGGGCACGTCACGCTGGCGCGCGACAGCTTCGCCGAAGGCTACCTGCGCGACACGGACCTTGATGTGACGTTCAATGTCGAGGGTGCGCGGGTCAAGTTCCTCGAAGACCTTCCGCCGGTCGAAAACGGGGCCGGCACCGGCCGTCTGACGGGAAACAGTTTCAAGGTCGTGCTCGAAAGCGGCACTCATGCCGGATGGCAGATCACCGAGGGACTGGTGGATTTCCCGGCATTCAATCCGCGTGGCACAGAGTTCCGCGTGTTTGCAAAGGGCAAAGGGCCCGCGCGCAACATCATCAAGACGCTGGCCGAGTCCCGGCTGCAATTCGATCTCGATCCGGCGCGGGTAAGCGGCGATGCGGAATTCACGTACGAGCTGTTCCGCCCGGCGCTGGATGATGTGCCGTACGAGCAGCTGCGCTTCACCGGCTTCGGCACGATCCGCAACGGCGGCCTGAAGGGTGCGGCGTTCGGGCTCGACCTGACGGGCGCGATGATGAAGATCGATCTCGACCAGAACGGCATCAAGATGACCGGGCAGGGCGCACTGGGCGCCTCGCCGGTCGATTTCGTCTGGTCCGACCGGTTCGCCGAAGATGACCAGCCGGCCAACCTTTCGGCCAAAGGATTTGTTTCGGCCGATTTCCTGAACGGCTTCGGCATGGTCGGCCGCGCCTACATGGCGGGCGAGGCACCGCTCGATCTGGTGGCCACGCTGGACGGCGCGAACCTCGAAACGGCATCGGCAAAGATCGACTTCACCGATGCGCGGCTCGACATGGCCGAGATCGGCTGGCTGAAGCCGCGCGGCGGCGCCTCGAAGGCGACGGTCGACTACAAGCGCACCGGTGACACCGCGACGTCACGGGTGAAGTTCAGCGCTGACGGCGCCGCGCTGGACGGCGACTTCACGCTCAACGTCACCGACTCGAAGCTGGTTTCTGCGGACCTGCGGCGGGCCTATTTCCGCAATGTGTCGGATGTCAGCGTGAAGATGAGCCGGGGCATCAGTGGACAGCCCGTGCTGAACCTGAGCGGGGCCTATCTCGACATTTCCGGACTGATGCCGGGCCTGACAGGGCTGAGCGGCGAAGAGACGGGCGACGGCGCGCCGATGTCGCTTTCGGCGGCGGTGGACCGTCTGACCGTGCGGCCCGGGCTCGACCTGCGCGATGCAAACCTCACGCTGATGACCGGCAAGGCGGGGCTGGAGACGCTGACGGCGAGCGGCGTGGCGACTGGTGGCGCGCCCATCGTGGCCTCGATTGACGCCACGGGCGGCGGCGCACCGAAGATCAATGTCACAGCAGGCGATGCGGGCTTCCTTGCGAGCGCTTTCCTGAATTCGGATTTCATCTCCGGTGGCACGCTGGAAATGAAGGGCACGCTGGAGCACGGCAACACGCCGGCCAACCTGATGGTCGAGATATCCGGCGCCCGGATGAGCAATGCGCCGTTCCTGACGCAGATCCTGTCGCTGGCCTCCTTGCGCGGGTTGGCCGATACGTTGTCGGGCGAGGGCGTGATGTTCTCGCGGATCGACCTGCCGCTGAAGATCACCAAGGGGCGCTACATCGTCAATGGCGCGAAGGCCCAGGGGCCGGCGCTCGGCATGACGGCCAGCGGCTTCATCGACTCCAAATCCACCGACATCCAGATCGACGGTGTCCTCGTGCCAAGCTTCGGCGTGAACTCCGCCCTCGGAGGAATTCCGATCCTGGGTGATCTGGTCGTTGGCCGCGACGGCGAGGGCGTCTTCTCGCTGACCTATGGTGTGCGCGGCACGCTGGAGAAGGCGAGCGTATCCGTGAACCCGCTGTCGGCGCTGGCGCCGGGCGTGATCCGCCGCATCTTCGAAAACCCGTCTGACACCAAGATCCCCGAAGCCAAGCCGCGCGCACCCGATGCGCCGCTGCCGAAGGAATTGCCGGCGATCAAGAACGAGACGTTCTAGGTTCGTGCAGGAAACGCAGACATTGACGTTGACTATTCTTCTTTATCAATCGGCCTAACCAGTACAATTCGCTTACCCAGCTTGACCTTGAAGGCGCCGACTTCGGGTAATACCTCATGATACGGATGAAATCTGCTCTCAATGATCTTTTGATCGTTGACTGAAACTGCCCCTTCTTCGATTTTTTTTCGAGCTTCACCATTTGATTTTACCAAGCCGGACGCTCTCAGCAGCGCGATCGTCGAGCGTGCGTATTTGTATTCGCCTTTGGCGAGCTCGACGGTTTGTTCCGACAACTCAAATATTGGAAGGTTTTCGAGTGATCCTTGGCCGGTGAAAGCCGCCTTGGCGGCCGCTTCAGCTTCCTTCGCCGCTGCCTCGCCGTGCAGCAAGGTGGTCGCCGCATTGGCAAGGGCGATCTTCGCGTCATTGATCTCGGCGCCCTGCAGGGCTTCGAGCGTCTCGATTTCGGCTTTCGGCAGATCCGTGAACAGGCGCAGGAAGCGGCCGACATCGGCGTCTTCGGTGTTGCGCCAGAACTGCCAGTATTCGTAGGGGCTGCGACGGTCAGCGTTGAGCCAGACCGCGCCATCGGCGGTCTTGCCCATCTTGCCGCCGGAAGCAGTGGTGATGAGGTGGGCGGTCAGGCCGAACGCCTTGCCGGCTTCGACCTTGTGGACGAGGTCCACGCCGCCGACGATGTTGCCCCACTGGTCGGAGCCGCCGAGCTGCAGCCTGCAACCGTGACGCCGGAAGAGTTCGAGGAAGTCGTAGGACTGCATCAGCAGGTAGTTGAATTCGAGGAAGGTGTAAGGCTGCTCCGCTTCAAGGCGGCGGGCGACCGTGTCCTGCTTCACCATCGTGTTGATGGTGAAGTGGATGCCGATCTCGCGCAGCATCTGGATGTAGCCAAGCTTGCCGAGCCAGTCGTCATTGTTGACCATGATCGCGTCGGACGCGCCGTCGCCGAATTTCAGGAAGGGCAGGAAGGCCTTCTTGATGCCGGCGATGTTGGCGTTGATCTGGTCGTCGGTGAGCAGGGGGCGCGACTTTTCCTTGTCGGTCGGGTCGCCGATCTTGGTCGTGCCACCGCCCATCAGGGCGACCGGCTTGCCGCCATGGCGCTGGAAGATTCGCAGCATCATGATCTGCAGGAGCGAGCCCACATGCAGGCTGTCGGCCGTCGCATCGAAGCCGATATACGCCACCGGGGTTCCCGAGGCGCAGTAAGCGTCAAGCTCTGCCTCATGCGTCATCTGCTTGATGAAGCCGCGCCAGCTGAGCTCGCGCAGGAATTCCGACTTGTATTCGCTCATGTTCTTGTGTCTCCGTGGAGCAGACGCGCGCGTAACACGGAAAGGGCAGGGCTTGAACACTGCTACGGAAAAAACAACACCGGTCTGGGTGGCAGGCTTCATGTCCGGCACGTCGCTGGACGCGGTTGATGCCGCCATGATCCGGACCGACGGAGAGAAAGTGGTCGAGTTCGGCCCGGCTGTGGAGCGCAAATACTCCGCCGAGGAGCGGGCGATCCTGCAGGCGGCGACCGAGGCGGCGCGGGCCTGGAACTGGACGGGGCCAGTGCCCGAGTCCCCCTTCAAGGCGGCGCTGGATGTGATCACGCGCACCCATTACGAGGCCTGGCAGATGCTGACCTCGCCCACCCGGGCGCCCCAGCCGCTGCTGGTGGGCGTGCATGGCCAGACCGTGCTGCACCGCCGGCCTGGGCCCGGCCAGAAAGGCGCTA
>JBGSKU010000326.1:0-2588 GCA_041741055.1 Hyphomonas sp. | reverse complement strand
GTCATCATCGGCCACGGTTTCCCATGGATCGCCGACCAGTTCGCGCAGCTCCGCCGGAGCCGTCCGCCAACAGATCAATTTGAGCGCACGGCCCTGCGGGTCCATTCCGGCCCAGAGACGCTCGATTTCACGCTTGTGCCGCGTATTCACACGGTCCAGTGCGACAGGATCACGCGCAGCGAGCAGGAACTCGCCATCCACTTCCGCCACAAGGCAGAGGTCCGCAATCCAGCGGTCAAATTCTTCCGGCGGCAATCGGGAAGCCAGGACAGCCTGCACGTCTTCCCAGACGCGCTGCCCGGTGGCCTCGCCACCCTCCTGGTTTTCGTTTCCCTGGTTTACGCGAGAAGCAAACAATCTTTTTCGGTCCATCAACCCGACCCCGTTTCTAGTTTTGATCGCTCTTTCCAACTCGCACGCGACGTTCCCGGCAGGCCCCCGCCTGATACGCAAAAATACTCTTTACCGGGACGAAATCAGCTGGCGAAGCAGAAACTATTCGGCACACAATTCCATTACAAGTCCCTCTTTTTCTTGAACGCCGCAATTAGCGTGTTGACTTGTAGACCGTGCCGAAAATGCACATAAAATTCATGCGCTTGCCGTGTGAAAAAAAGTTTCGAGTGAGCGTCCGGTCACGTTTGTTCGCAGAAGTTCTGTCAATCGGGGACCTCCATAAATCGCTGTGGAAAAAGCAGATTTATTTATGGCCTTGTCAGCCCGGCAACACACCCGTAATTGCCCTTAATCGAGTTCCCTCTAAAGTAGCAATTCGCGCGCCTGAAGTTTCAGGCGGCGACCTAACTTTTAGCACGCGGCACGCGAAAAAACAAAGCCCGCTGGGCAAACCCGGCGGGCTGTTCTGGAAGGCCGCCGGAGCGGCGCTTCAAATGTGGATCAGGCCATCGCCTTCACACGGGCCGAAAGGCGCGAAACCTTGCGGGAAGCCGTGTTCTTGTGCGTCACGCCCTTGGTGACGGAGCGCATGATTTCCGGCTGGGCGGCTTTCAGCGCCTCGGCAGCAGCGGCCTTGTCGCCCGAAGCGATCGCTTCTTCGACCTTGCGGACATAGGTGCGCACGCGCGAGCGGCGGGCTTTGTTGACCTCGGTGCGCGCTTCGATCTTGCGCACCATTTTCTTGGCTGATTTGGTATTCGCCATCGTTAACTCCTGGAGCCCCGGGAAAGTCCCCCGTCAGGCCGAAGGCGGGGAGATACATAAAGGCCGGGGACGCGTCAACCGAGTTGTGCGCGGAAAAGCAGCCCGGTCGCGGCGTTTTTGCCGCGTGCGGCGGGAACCCTAGCGATCCTTGAAGTGCGCTGTGCGTTTCTCGATGTAGGCGCTCATGCCTTCTTTTTGGTCATCGGTCGCAAACAGCGAGTGGAACAGGCGCCGCTCGAACCGGATGCCTTGCGACAGGGGCGTCTCGTAAGCCGCATTGATGGCCTCCTTGGTCATCATCGCAGCGGCCCGCGGCATCAGCGCAATCGTGCGCGCCATTTCCCGGGCCTCGTCCATCAGGTCGTCGGCCGGCACGATCCGGCTGATCAGGCCGCAGCGCTCGGCTTCTGCGACTTCCATCATCCGGCCGGTCAGGCACAGTTCCATCGCCTTGGATTTGCCGATCACGCGGGTGAGACGCTGCGTGGCGCCGGCGCCCGGCATCACGCCGAGGCGGATTTCCGGCTGGCCGAAACGGGCATTGTCGGCCGCCAGGATGATGTCGCACATCATCGCCAGCTCACAGCCCCCGCCGATGGCATAGCCCGCCACCGCCGCGATCAGCGGCTTGCGGGTGCGCGCGGCGCGTTCCCAGTTCCTTGTGATGAAGTCCTCATAATAAGACTGGGGGAAGGTCTTGGCCTGGATCTCCTTGACGTCGGCGCCGCCCGAGAAGGCCTTCTTCGATCCTGTCAGGATGGTGCAGTGCACCGCGTCGTCCGCTTCGAACCGGTCCAGCGCCGCAGTCAGCTCGGTCATCATCTCCTCGCTCAGCGCGTTGAGGCTTTCCGGGCGGTTCATCTGGATCACGGCAAAGCCGTCTTCAGTGTCGATCTCGGTGATCAGGGTCTTGTAAGACATGGGAACTTTCTGGTTTCGGGGGGCGCGGAGGCGCTGCGGGTACGCGGGAGGTTCACAGGGGCGAACAGCGGCGATGGTGCAGGTCGGGCCTCTGGAAATGTGGCAATCCTGCGGCGCTATACGCCAACCGCTCCCCGTTGTCACGCCGCCTGCGGTCAGCGGCCTGTGCAATGCAGCAAGCGCCCTCTATATCCCCCTGCATGAGCGACACGCCCTCCCGTCCCGATGATCCGGAACGCAACCGCCTCACCGGCCGCCTCGTGCGCACGGCACGCGTCGGCGCGAACCTGTCCGGGGCCGGCATGGCCTTCGCGGCCCAGTCCCTGTTCGGCGGGGAGGCGGGTGACGAGAAGATTGCCAAGGCCCTTGCCGCTGCGCTCGGTAAATCCAAGGGCCCGCTGATGAAGGTCGCCCAGCTCCTGTCCACTGTTCCGGACCTGCTGCCGGCCGAATACGCCGCCGAGTTCAGCCAGCTGCAGGCCGAGGCCCCCGCCATGGGCTGGCCC
>JBGSKU010000325.1:0-1514 GCA_041741055.1 Hyphomonas sp. | reverse complement strand
CGGCGCCTCGCGCGGTGTGCGCTGCAACGCCATCACGCCCGGCCTGATGGACACGCCCATGGCCATCGGCGGCATCGCCCGCAAGCGGGGAATCCCGGAAGATGAGCTGCGCGCCGAACGCGCCGCCCGCGTCCCCATGGGCTTCATGGGGTCCGGTTGGGACACGGCCTATGCCGCGCTCTTTCTCGCCAGCGACGAGGCACGCTTCATCACGGGCGCCATCCTGCCTGTGGACGGAGGCGGCAGCGCCCGGATCGGGTGAGCCGCTTCCCCTGCGTTACGACTTGCCCGAAGGGGCTGGAACGCTACATTCCGGCCCAATGTAAACACTGTTCACTTTACCAGAGGTCTGATCATGTCCGTGCCGCCCGTCCTGCAGAACCTGCGCATCCCGGTGATCGCGTCGCCGCTCTTCATCATCTCGGGCCCGGATCTTGTGATCGCCCAGTGCAAGGCCGGCGTGGTCGGCAGCTTCCCGGCCCTGAACGCACGCCCCGGCCCGGTTCTGCATGAATGGCTCGACCGGATCACCAACGAACTCGGCGAATACAACGTCAAGAATCCGGACCGCCCGGCAGCGCCCTTCGCGGTCAACCAGATCGTCCACAAGACCAACAATCGCCTCGATCACGACATGGAAGCCTGCGTGAAATACAAGGTGCCGCTGGTGATCACTTCGCTCGGCGCCCGCACGGATGTGAACGACGCCATCCATTCCTATGGCGGCATCGTCATGCATGATGTCATCGACACATGGTTTGCGAAGAAGGCGCTGGAGAAAGGCGCCGACGGCCTCATCGCCGTGGCGGCCGGTGCTGGCGGCCATGCCGGCACGCTGTCGCCGCTCGCCCTCATTCAGGAAATCCGCGAATTCTTCGACGGCCCGCTGGCGCTCTCCGGCTCCATCGCAACGGGCGGCGCCGTCGCCGCTGCGCTCGCGATGGGCGCAGACTTCGGCTATATCGGCTCAGCCTTCATCGCCTGCGACGAAGCCAATGCGATGGAAGGCTACAAGGACGCCATTGTGAAATACGGCGCCGAGGACATCCTCTATTCGAATCTCTTCACCGGCGTGCACGGCAACTACCTGCGCCCGTCCGTCATTGCGGCGGGCCTCGACCCCGACAACCTGCCGGAAAGCGATCCATCAAAAATGAACTTCGGCTCCGGCGGCAACACCGAAGCGAAAGCCTGGAAGGATATCTGGGGCTGCGGGCAGGGCATCGGCGCGGTCAAGTCGCGCGGGCCGGTGAAAGACTATGTCGACCAGCTCGTGCGCGAGTTCGACGACGCCCGCGCCGCCCTCGCCAAGGGTCAGGCCTTCGTCCGCAAGCAGACGGTTACAAGCTGATCCGCTCTCTGCGCCTTGCCCTCCCTGTCATCAAGTCAGTTGTCTGAGTTGAGCATTTGCGATGACGACGAGCTTTCTTGCGACGGCGGCGAGGGCGAGTCGCTTTGGCTTTCCGGCGGTTGTGAGTCGGGAGTAGAAGGCTTTCAGGTCGGGATGGAACCGG
>JBGSKU010000324.1:0-8725 GCA_041741055.1 Hyphomonas sp. | reverse complement strand
GTCGAGGCGCCGGCGTTCATCGTCCAGCGCGCCCGGCAGCTGCGCCATACGGGCAAGGAAGGCGTCGACGTCTTCGGGCGTTTCCATCGGCTGGAAGCGCACCAGCAATTCCGGCACGTCGAGATAGGCGCCCCTCATGTGGTCGGCCACGTAGGGGTAGAAGACCGACAGGTCGCCTGCGCCATGGCCCGATACCAGCACCGCTTCGGCCGCTTCATGCGCTGCGATCACGGCATCGAGGTTGCGGGCCAGCGCGCTGCCGGGGGCAGGGCGGGCGGTGCGGACGAGGGCGTCGAGGGTTTCGAGCCGTTCAAGACGTGCGCGCTCGAAGGCCGCCTGCGAGCGGTCTGTAAGGTAGCGGCCGAAGGGGAATCCGGCCGTTTCCGGTAACAGGCCAAGACGAGTGGCGAGCTCGGGGTCGCGCACCAGTTCGTTCTGCGCCACCGTCGTGAGCGTCCGGTCCACTTCGCGGGCAATGCGCCGCGGCGTGCCCTCAGGATCAGCGCCGCCCGAACATGCCGCAAGCGCAACAGAAGCGAGCAAAACGCCCGCAAAAGCGAGCGCAACAGGACGGCCGGGCAGGGTGTTCAAGCGCATGACGTTTTTTTCACGGTACTCAGACTGTAATTGAGCCCGGTTCGGGTGTTGTGGCCAGTGTATATTTCCGGTATCGCTCCCGCCAAATTCTCAAGGAGTTCAGCCCCGTGACCATGCCCACCGCGAATGGCGGACAATCGCCCATCACCGGACAAGTCCTGTTCTACAAGCAGCCGCAGCCCCTTTCGGCTGAAACCCATGGCGGTCTTGGTGTGAAACAGGTCGCGCAGCCTTTCGCCTTCCTGCGTGAAGCCCACGCCGTGCCGGTCACGGTCACCGAGTTCGGTGTCTGCGCCGCCTCCTATCCGATCATTTTCGTCGGTGATGAGCGCACGCCGGTCTCCGTCATGGGTGTGCGTCAGGGCCAGAACCTGTTCGTGGATGCCAACGGCATGGTCGTCGAGGACCACTACATCCCCGCCTTCGTGCGTCGTTATCCGTTCGTGTTTGCTGCGGACGAAGCCTCGGACCGCCTGCTGCTCTGCGTCGACCGCGCCGCGCCGATGGTCTCGAACCAGCCGGACGTCGCCTTCTTTGAGAACGGCCAGCCGAGCAAGTTCACCAATGACGCCATCGAATTCTGCAAGGAATTCGAGCGCCAGCGCCGCGCGACCCTCGATTTCGTCAAGATGATCTCTTCGATGGACCTGTTCGAGCAGAAAACGGTCGTCTTCCAGCCGCGTGACCCGCAGGGCAATGAAGTCGGTCCGCAGCAGAAAGTGGCTGACTACTGGGCGATTTCGGAAGAGAAGCTGAACGCGCTCGCGCCTGAAAAGTATCTCGAGCTGCGCAACAATGGCGCGCTCGGTGCCTGCTACGCCCACATGGTGTCGCTGCTGAACTGGTCGAAAGTGATCCAACGTGCGGTCCGCACGCCGCCGACGGGCCAGGCTGCTGCCTGATCTGATCGGGACAAGGCCGAAGGCCACCCGGTACGCTATTGAACGGCCCTCCGCGATGGAGGGCCGTTTGTCATTTCAGGCCAGGTGCGTCATCACGAAGAGGCGACCGGGGGTTTGTCCTGTGGCACGACCGGCGCATATGCTCGGGAAAACAACCCAATTGGCAGGGAAGCCGACATTGATGACCCGCTTTTATCGCGCCGCTTTGGCCGCCCTCGCAGGCCTCATGCTGATCGTGCCAGCCGCTTCGGCGCAGTGGTCGGCGTCCGGCAAGCGGGCCACGGCCGAACTGGTGTCGGATCGGTCCAGCGTGGCACCGGGCGAGACCGTCTACATCGCGCTCAAGATGACCATGGAGCCGGGCTGGCACATCTATTGGCGCAATGCCGGCGATGCCGGCCTGCCGCCGCAACTGATCCTCAAGGAGGGAACCAACCTTCCCGACGACGCCCTGGGCAAGATGCTCTGGCCGTTGCCCAAGCTGCTGCCGGTCGTCGATGGCGAGATCATGGACTACGGCTATGACGACGAGGCCGTCTTCGCCCTGCCACTGACGATTCCGGATACCGCATCGGGTGAGGTACGGATCGAGGCCGTTGCCGACTATCTCATCTGCGAGTCCGTTTGCGTTCCGGAGGCGCAGGACGTGTCGCTTGTACTGCCGGTCGGTGCGCCGCAAGAGGATGTGGCGGGCGGGGATCTGATCGGTGCATGGATCGCAAAAGTGCCCGGTCCGTTTCCGGGCGAGGCCCGCATCGACGATGCAACATCGCCTTGGACTCTGAGCCTGTCTCTGGAAGGTGGTTTCCCGAAAGACGCGCGCATCCGGTTTTTCCCGTCAGGCCATGAGATCAGGCATCCGGCAGACCAGCCCCAGCGCGAAGGCCCGAATGGCGCGAGCCTTTCCCTCACGCCGGATCCCTCGGGCGCAGTGGATGAGACGCTGGAAGGCATTATCCGGGTTGACGTGCCCGGCGCGGAACCGGTGGGATATGAAATCAACGCGGCGCGCGGCGAAGTCTTCCCCGGCACGGCCGACAAAGCGGTGGCTGAGGCCGGACCGGCCGGCGACCCCGTGTTGGATCTTGGCGGCTTGCTGGCGCTCGCCGGTCTTGCCTTTGCCGGCGGGCTGATCCTGAACCTCATGCCCTGCGTCCTGCCGGTCCTGTCGATGAAGGCGATCGGCATGGTCTCGGCCGCGTCGAGCGGTCATGCCGGAGAGCTGAAATCCCACGGCCTCTGGTATACGGGCGGGGTGATGGTGTCGTTCGCCGCGCTGGCGCTGGCGATCCTGGCAGTGCGACAGGCGACGGGTTTTGCGACGCTCGGCTTCCAGCTTCAGCACGCGCCCACAGTGGTCGTCCTTTCACTGATCATGTTTGCCGTCGGCCTCTGGCTGATGGGCATGTTCGAGCTGGGCACCTCGATCCAGAACACCGGATCGGGCCTCGCCAGCCGAAGCGGCGCCGCTGGCGCTTTCTTCACTGGCGTGCTGGCGGCCGTCGTCGGCGCGCCTTGCGTTGGCCCCTTCCTCGGCGTTGCGCTGGGTGCGGTGATGGGCCAGCCTGCGCTTGCGGTGATTGCGGTTTTCCTGGCCATGGGCTTTGGCATGGCGCTTCCGTTCCTCGTGCTCAGCTTCATGCCCGGTCTGCACAGGATCCTTCCGAAGCCGGGCAAGTGGATGGAAACGCTGAAACAGGCGTTCGCGTTCCCGATGTTCCTGACGGCGGCCTGGCTGCTCTCGGTCGTTGCCGGTCTTGCTGGGGCAGGGGCGGTCGGCTGGACGCTGGCCGGCGCCACAACGCTCGTTTTCGCTATCTGGCTGGCAAAGTCGGGCGGGATGGTCCGTCGTGCGATCGCGCTGGCGGCGCTGGGCGCTGGTTTCGTCGTACCGGCCGTCCTCGCCAATGTGCCCGATGGTTTCGTCGCCGGGGCGCCGGAACTTCCATCCTATGCTGAAGGCGTCTGGTCGCCCGAGGAAGTGGAGCGCCTTCTGGCGGAGGGCCGACCGGTCTTCGTCGACTTCACGGCGAGCTGGTGCGCCAGCTGCCAGGTCAACAAGCTCACCACGCTCTCCTCGAAGCGGGTCCGGACGGCCTTCGAAGCAGCAGACGTCGCCTTCCTCGTCGCGGACTTCACACAGAAGGATCCGGTGATCGCCGAGGAACTCCAGAGGCGCGGACGCGCGGGTGTGCCGATGTACCTCTGGTATCCGGCGGGAAGCCGCGATCCGGTCGTGCTGCCCGAACTGCTCTCACAGGATCTTGTGATCGGATATGTTGAGGGCCGATAGGCACGACCGTATCCGTAAACCGCGCGCAGAAAGGACCCCGCCGATGCAGATCACCCGCCGCCATCTCTCGCTCGCGGCCGGCATGGCCGCGGCTGTTGCGCTGACGGCAGCCGCGCTGATCGCTTCAACCGCGCGTCCGGTTCCCAGCTCGGTGATGCCGCCTGCCGAGCCTGCGGCCGCCGTTCCACAGCCGTGACGTTGCGGACGGGCTTGATCGACACGCCGGGTCAGGGTCAGACTGTCCTTGGAAACGGGAGCGATGCATGAGCCGGGACAGCGATCCGATCGTACGGGACCAACCGGCCGAGATTCCGTCCGAAGGCGGCCCGCTCGCCGAATATCGCGGCGCGGTGCCACCCGCGCCGGACTGGTTTCCCGAAGCCGTTGCCACACCTTACGAAACCCACCGGATCGATGTTCTGGGCGCCGAAGTGTCCTATCAGCGCTGGGGCAAGCGCGGCGCGCCCGGGCTTTTGTTCGTGCACGGAAATGGCGCCCATGCTCATTGGTGGGACTTCATCGCGCCATACTTTGCCGAGCACTACAATGTTGCGGCCCTGACTTTTTCGGGCATGGGCGAGAGCGCGTGGCGCGAAACCTATGACATGGCGACCTTTTCGGCTGAACAGGTCGCGGTCGCCGAAGATGCGGGCCTGTTCGACGGGCCGCGCAAGCCGGTCATCGTGGCCCATTCCTTCGGCGGATTCGTGACGCTGGTCACAGGCGCCGAGCATGGAGACCGTTTCGAGGGCATGGTGATCGTCGACAGCCCCGTGAACCCGCCGGAGCGTCCGCATCAGGGGCCGTCGCGGGCGGGGCGTCCGCACAAGATCTATGCCGATCTCGCGACGGCGCTGGCGCGCTTCCGGCTCGCGCCGCCCCAGCTTTGCGAGAACCATTATGCCATGGACTATATCGCCCGCTGGAGCCTCAAGCGCGCCGAAGGCGGTTGGACCTGGAAATTCGATCCCACCATCTGGACCCGGTTCGAGCCGGGCCGGGATGGCGGTGAATTGCTGAAGGCCGCCAAATGCCGCGTCGCGATCATCCGCGGCGAGGAGAGCGCGCTGATGCCGGATGACGTGCGCGACTACATGCGCGGCCTGCTCGGCCATCAGGTGCCGTTCGTTTCAATTCCGCATGCCCGCCACCATGTGATGCTCGACCAGCCGATCGCATTCATATCCGCCCTGCGGATGCTACTGGCGGAATGGGACCATTCGGACCCGCACCGTCGCATCTGACCTTGCGCCGCAACCCAGCTCGGCTAGAGTCGATGCGGTTATGGCGAGGGAGCCCCGGATGCGGCGTTTGAGTGGACTCGTCTTGATCTTTGCGACGGCTGCGGTGTCAGCCTGCTCGACTTCGCCGAAGCCGATGCCATCACCCCCACCGACGCCGGATTTCAGTGAGCCCCAGGCTCTGCCGGCGCCCGGCAAGAGTATTCTTTATACGGATTGTATCGGGCAGGCCATCGACCGCAGCGCAGTTGCCCGCGTATCCGGCGAAGGCGTTGAGCTTTTGAGGTTCACCTGTTCCGGCGCGCCCGCCCAGCGCTTCTACGAGGCCCTCGGCGTGCCGGGCGGCGCGGCCGGTTCAAGCTGGACCGATGGCGGGCGTACGTTCCGGTCCACACTGGCTATCCGGGAAAGTCTATTCGGCGCAGACTATTGCTCCACCGGGCCGGGCGGCGCGACCTGCCAGATCCACCTCAACACCGGCCCCTTCCTGACGGCGGCGCTAGCAGCAGGCGGCTAGCCGGCGAAGGCCTTCTCGATCACGAACTCTGCCGGTGCAGCATTGGAGCCTTCGGTCAGTCCTGCTTTCAGCATCAGGGCCTTCACGTCCTGGATCATTTCCATCGAGCCGCACATCATGGCGCGGTCGGTGGCAGGGTTGAGCGGCGGTACGCCGAGATCCTCGAACAGCTTCCCGCTCTCGATCAGCGCCGTGATGCGGCCCATCCACTCGGATGGCTGGCGCGTGGTGGTGGCATAGAGCGTCAGCTTGCCTTCAACCATCTCGCCCACCAGCGGGTCTTCCTTCAGGCGGGCGACCAGGTTTTTCGAATAGGTCAGTTCGGCCACATCGCGGCAGGTATGGGTGACGATCACCTGCTCGAAGCGTTCATACGTTTCGGGATCGCGTACGAGGCTGGCAAATGGTGCAAAGCCGGTACCGGTTGAGAACATGTACAGACGTTTTCCGGATGTCAGCGCGTCCAGCACCAGTGTGCCGGTAGGTTTGCGGCCGAGCAGCACCTTGTCGCCCGGTTGGATCGCCTGCAAGCGGGACGTCAGCGGGCCGTCCGGCACCTTGATCGAGAAGAATTCAAGCTCTTCGTCCCAGGACGGGGAGGCGACCGAATAGGCGCGCAAGAGCGGTTTGCCGTCTTCCTTGAGAAGGCCGATCATCACGAATTCGCCGGAGCGGAACCGGAAGCTCTGCGGCCGCGTCGTACGAAAGCGGAAGAGGCGGTCGGTATAATGCTCGACAGCGAGGACGGTCTCCTCGGTCGGTCCGTTGGGGTTCACTTTTGCGGCGGCCGTCTGGCCGGCGGGCGCGTCAGCGCTCATCCTCAGCCCTCCTGGGAGTGTCTGAGGCCCAATTGACCCCGCGACGCGGCAAAAGCAATGCGTCAGATGATAGCTTTAGTTTTACTGAAGATTCGGCGCGCTGACCCAATGCACCTGGGGGTCCTCGATGCTGTAGGCGCCGTTCAGCTCATAGATATTCTCATAGCCGTAGCCATAGAGATTGATGAAGGTCGGCACGTTGAGCGCCAGTTCGACACGTTTCAGCATCACCGGCGCGACATTGTCGGTGAAGTTGTTGTTACAATAGATCAGGATGCGCCGGTCCTTGGCGCCGATCACTTCAGCCAGCATGCCGTCGGAGAAATCCGAGAAATTCAAGTTAACCGCGCCATTGATGTGGCCCATGAAGTAGGCGCCGGCGCTGCGGGAATCGAGCACCAGCGTGTTCGGATCGGCCTTCATTTCGTTGAAGGTCTCGAGATCGATCAACCGGCCTTCGCGGTAATGCGCGATGTCGGAGCCGAGCTCCATGAAGCCGGGATAGTCGACCAGTCCTGGTTCGGTCTGCGCCTCGGCCGGCGGCACGGCGAGGGCGCCGATGGCGATCGAAACAAGGCCGAGCAGGGCCACAAAAGCCACAACCGGCAGGCGGGTACGGACAGGTTCGGTGTTCATGGGCAGCCTCCTTGATGCGGCCTCGAGCCTACAAAGTCACAGGACTCCGTGGCCGGATTGTGCGCGCAGAAAGGAAAAGCTGCGAATTTCATGCCGTTCCGGCGTCCAGGCCGGCTCACGCAGGCGGAAAGCGCCCCATGCGTTCTTCCCAATGGCGCCGGCAGAGCGAGAGGTACGTTGTCTTCTCGATCGAGATCTGGTCGCCTTCGGTCAGCGCCTTTCCGTCCGGGCCAAGACGCACCACCATCGTGGCCTTGCGGCCGCATTCGCAGATGGTGCGCACTTCACGCAGGTTGTCGGCGATGGCCAGCAGGGCGGCAGAGCCTTCGAACAGTTCGCCCCGGAAGTCGGTGCGCAGGCCGTAGGCCAGGACCGGCAGGCCGAGATGATCCGCCGCGCGGGCCAGCTGCCAGGCCTGCGCCTTTGTCAGGAACTGGGCCTCGTCGACGAAGACCGCATCAATCCGCCCATGCCCCATACGCTCCTGGATCAGGGCGAACAGATCCGTCTCTTGCGTGTAGAGCGTCGCTTCGGCCGAGATGCCGATCCGTGAACTGATATGGCCGTCTTCGGCTTCACGGTAGAGCGCCGAGGTCAGCAGCAAAACGTCCATCCCCCGCTCGCGGTAATTGTAGGCCGCTTGCAACAGGATCGTCGATTTGCCGGCATTCATCGCCGCGTACGAAAAGTAGAGTTTCGCCATGGCGGCAGGCCTGCGTGTCAGTTGACGGGCAGTGCGGCGCCTTCGCGCCGCGGATCTGCGCCGCCCTCCAACCCGTTGTCGCGCACCACGATCAGGTGCAGGCCCGAGTTCTCACCGGTGCGTTCCTCCACCGTGTAGCCCAGATCCCGGAGTGCCTGGGCGGCTTCCGGTCCGCCGGCGACATCCACTTCCACGGCAACGGTATCGCCGCGGGCGATGACGTTCGGCAGCGCCGCAGCTTCCTGCGCCGTCTTGCCCCATTCGAGCACACCGACGAGGGTCTTGGCGACATAGGCGACGATCGAGTTTCCGCCCGGCGACCCGGTGACCATGAACAGGTCGCCGCCCTCATCGAACACGATGGTCGGCGACATGGACGAGCGCGGACGTTTGTTCGGACCCGGCGCGTTCGCCACCGGCTTTCCGCCTTTGGTCGGTTCGCGTGAGAAGTCGGTCAGTTCGTTGTTCAGGAGGAAGCCGCCAGCCATGCGCGATGCGCCGAAGGCCGCTTCCACAGTGGCGGTCATCGAAACGGCATTGCCATCCATGTCGATGATCGAAATGTGCGTCGTGCCATGGCCGGGTTCTGTCGGATCCTCGCCCCACATCGGACGCAGCGGGTCCTTGCCGAGGACCACGCCCGGATCCCCCGGCGTCGCCTTTTCGTCCGGCGCAAAGGCCTGCAGCGCGCGCGCCTTGATGTAGATGGGATCAATCAGGTCCGCTGTCGGCACCGGCACATGGTCGGCGTCAGCCACATAATGGTCGCGGTCGGCATAGCCGAGGCGCTGCGCGTCCACGAAGGCCTTCAGATACAGGCTCTCATCAACATCCTTCGCCGTCGGCTTGAGGTATTCGTAGAGGCCCATGATCAGGTTCTGGGCAATGCCGCCCGAGCTCGGCGGCGGCGCCGAGCAGATCTTGTAGCCGGTCTGCAGTTCGCCGCAGACGGCGCCGCGCACCATCACCGTGTAATTGGCGAGATCGTCCAGCGTCATCGCGCCGCCGTCCGGGCCTT
>JBGSKU010000323.1:0-2205 GCA_041741055.1 Hyphomonas sp. | reverse complement strand
CCTGCGCCTCGGGCGGGGCCTCCGGCGCGGTTTGCGGCGTCGTGGTCTCGACCGGCAAAGGCGTGCCGGACGTGCTCGTCTCCGTCTTGGGCGAACACGCGGTCAGCAGGGCCAGAACAACGATGAGGGCAAGACGCATGGCGGCCTCCTTTGCGGGTCAATCGCGGCATGCTCACCCGAAATCGGCGCCCGCGTCCAGCGGCCGACACCGCAGGGCGAACAAAATACGGCGGAACCTGTGGGTCCCGCCGCATCCTGTAACAGCGATTTCATGCAGGCCTGGAGCGATGTCCGCTCAAGTGGATACAGGTTGAGCGCAGGACATCGCGACAAAACAAGAAACCAGAGCCGGCGATCTGATTCCATCAGATCGCACCCGGCTCTAGAAGCTGACCTTCGGCGGCTCGTCCAGCGCGGCGCGGCTTTCCACGCCGACATCAAAGAACTCGCGCGGCTCGAAATTGAAGCTGCCGGCGATGAGCGATCCCGGGAACTGTTCACGCGCCGTGTTGTAGTCCTGCACGGCGGAGTTGTAGAATCGGCGCGCCGCGGCCAGCTTGTCCTCGATATTGGACAGCTCGGACTGCAGCTGCAGGAAGTTGGTGTTCGCCTTCAGGTCCGGATAGGCCTCGGCCAGTGCGAACAGCTTGCCGAGCGCCTGGCTGAGGGCGCCCTCGGCCTTCGACATGTCGCCGGCCGTGTTGGCCGCCTGCGCCGCGTTGCGCGCCGCGATGACCTGCTGGAAGGTTTCCTGCTCGTGGGCGGCATAACCCTTGACCGTCTCCACCAGGTTCGGGATCAGGTTCTGGCGCTGCTTCAGCTGCACGTCGACATCGGCAAAGGCCTGGTTGACCCGCTGCCGTTTCATGACGAGGCCGTTGTAGATGAGGATGATGAGGCCGATGACGGCAACAATCACCGCTAGAACGATAAGCACTGAATTCATGGGGCGCCCCTTCGGAAGACCTTGTTGTCCAAGGCCTAACCGGCACGGCCCGGTTTCGCAAGCGATGATCCCTGACGCCGCGTCAGTCGGCCCCGCTCCGGCATGGCTCGCAGCGGGCGAAGTCCCCTAGCCCTTTTGGATCGAGACGTTAGTTTCAACCTCATGACTGACGCCGACGCCCTCGCCCACATGATCCGCAGCGCTTACCGTGTCGCCGTGTTCACCGGCGCCGGCATCTCGACCGAAAGCGGCATTCCGGATTTCCGCTCGCCGGGCGGGGTCTGGTCGAAGATGCAGCCGATCATGTTCCAGGATTTTGTCGCCTCGCGCGACAAGCGCCGCGAAGCCTGGACGCGCGTGTTCAACAAGACCGCCGGCTGGACCGGGGCCAAGCCGAATGCCGGCCATTTTGCCGTGGCCGAGATGGTGAAGGCCGGAAAGGTCGCCGCCGTGATCACCCAGAATGTCGACAACCTGCACCAGGATTCCGGCGTGCCGGACAAGCAGGTGATCGAAGTGCACGGCAATGCCACCTATGCGAAATGCCTGAACTGCGGCAAGCGCTACGAAATCGACGACCTGCGCCATCGTTGGGAAGCGGACGAGGACATCACCTGCATCTTCTGCACCGGCCTGATCAAGACCGCGACCATCTCCTTCGGCCAGCCGATGCCGGAAGCCGAAATGGAGCGCGCCAGCGAAGAAGCCGTTCTTTCAGACCTCTTCCTCGTGCTCGGCTCATCCCTTGTGGTCTATCCCGCCGCAGGCCTGCCGGTCACTGCAAAACGCGCCGGCTCGGCCCTGATCATCATCAACCGGGAGCCGACCGACCTAGATCCGTATGCAGACCTTGTCCTGAACACCGAGATCGGACCGCTGATGACGGATGTGGTGGGGCGGCTGTGAACGCAACGCCCGCACCGCCAGCGTAGCGCCCCCTTCCTACCCCCCCGCCCCCTCTCCGCAGGGGTCTGCGACCCACCTCACATGTCCATTTCCATCCGTCTACGGAACACTTGCGCAACAAAATCCACCCACGCCACTCCAATAAAATCAACCCCCTAAAGAAAATATCAGAAAACTTGCGCCACCCCCTCCGGACCGGGCGTATACTGCACGCATGCAAACGCCCGCCGCCCCCGACGCAGATCATCTCGACGCCCTCATCGGCCGCGCCGCGCATCTGGCGCTCTGGCTCGCCGGCCAGGTGCGCGAAATGCTCGCCCCGCTGCCGGGCAAAGTTCTCGAGGCGCCGTTCC
>JBGSKU010000322.1:0-3659 GCA_041741055.1 Hyphomonas sp. | reverse complement strand
CCGAGCGGCTCGCCGCTGCAACCGCCGGCATAGAGGCGGGCACGCGCAGGCAGGCGGCTGCGGAAGGCGCGCAGCGCTTCGGCCGGGGACAGGGGTGTCATTTCACCTTCCAGTCCGGCCGGCGTTTCGAGAGGAAGGCATCGACGCCCTCGGCAAAGTCCGGATTGGCGAAGCCTTCCAGGAACAACTCCGCGGCGGCGTTGGATCCTGCACCGGCACCATTGCGAAAGCCGCGCAGCATTTTCTTGGTGGCGCGAACCGACCATTGCGAAACCGAGCAGATCTCCCGCGCCAGTTCCCGGGCTGCGGTCAGGATCGACGGGGCGTCGACCACTTCGTCGATGAGGCGCATGTTGAGGGCGTCGGCGGCGGAGAAGATGCGCCCGGTATAGAGCAGGCGCTTGGCGGTGGCGGCGCCGACAAGATCGGCGAGGCGTTGCATGTCTTCCGGCGGATACACGAGACCGAGCTTGGCCGGCGTGATGCCAAAGGAAGCTGTGGCGTTGGCCATGCGCAGGTCACAGGCGACCGCCAGGCTCACCCCGCCACCGACGCAGGCGCCCTCGATGGCCGCGATGACGGGCTTGGGGCTGTTTTCGAGCGCAGACAGCGCGCGCGCGATGGTGGCGCCGGAATGGCGTGCAGCCGTTTCGGTGCCATAGATGACCGGGAACTCGGAAATGTCGGCGCCTGCAGCGAACACGCCGCCGCCACCGCCATGCAGGATGATGACTTTCACGTCCGGATGGGCATTTGCCTCTTCGATCAGGCCCGGCAGCATGGCCCACATATCGAGGGACAGGGCATTGCGCCGCTGAGGCTGGTCCAGGATCACTTCGGCCAGCGGCGGGGTGATTTCGAGGCGGATGGTCTGGCTCAATCGGTGCTCCTGAGGGCAATCGCCTGTGCGCACAGGCGTATCAGAGGGTTGGACACGGGCGCCGCCTCGTCATAATCTGATCACAGCGTTAACCTATGGGGCTAGGGCATTCATTGGCAATCGCATGGGGATATCCAACATGTTGAAACGACTGACAGACCGGCCGGCGCGCCGGATTATCCTGTCTGCCCTGGCCGGGACAGTCCTGCTTGCGGGATGTGACCAGATCGGCGAACGGATCGACCGCGCGAAGGAGATCGCCGAAACCTCTGCAGGCCAGATCAGCGGCGAGACCGTCGTAGACGAGAGCCAGCACAACCTGGAAGTGGCCTCGGTCGAGGACCGCGCGCTGGCGGGCACGGTGATGGTGGAATTCGCCATCGACGACGAGGAACGGCCCCTGTTTGCCATCGGCTCGATCATCGCCAAGCCGAAGGACATTCCCGAGACCGAGTCGCTCGCGGTGTCCGAAACCGAGTTGACGGCCGACGAACTCGAATATTTCGAGGAAGAATATTATTACGAGGAGACCTCGGAGGCTGGATCCACGGAGGGGCTTGAATCTGCGCCAGCTGAGGCACCGGAAGAAGCGCAATCGCGCGCGCCCGCCGGCGGCGTGGTGACGACTGAGCAGGTGCTGCCGAAAATTACCATCGATCCGCGCGCCGTGTCGAAGACCGAGCGTGACGTCGCGCAGGCGACGCAGGACGTCGACAAGATGGTGACCGAGGAGCCGGTCGTGTCGCGGCGCCTGAAGCGGATGACGTCTGAAGAGTTCAAGGCGTTGCCGGTCGAGGAGAAGGCGGAAATCCGCAAGCTCGCGCGGCGGGCGCCGGTGGACCGGCTGGCGGTGAAGAAACAGCTCGATGCAAACGGTGTCATGCTCGAGACGATGTCGAAATACCGGATCGGCGGCGAAGTGGCACTGTCGCGCCAGGGCCAGATGGTGATCCAGATCGGCGCAGACGGCGCGAGCCCAACCCAATACCGGGGCGCCGGCACGGCGGCGGGCGATTTCCTCGTGCGCGCCGATGAGGTGCAATGCCCGGAAAACATGCAGCCCGAACAGGTCGGCGACGACCTGGCGCTGGCGACGGCCTGTGTGGTGCGCGACCTGCGCGCGTCCGGCCAGTTCGAATATGTCGAACCGGACTATATCTTCCAGAACCAGTTCGTGCGCCGCCCGAAGACGGCGCCGCCGGCCACCGGGACGGGCACACCAACGACCGGTTCAGGCAGCGGTACGTCTACGCCGACGCCCACGACCGCCAGCTTCGATCCCAACGATCCGCTGTGGACCCTGCAATGGGACCTGCGCGACCGGGGCACTTCCGATGGCCGCTCGGCCGGCGGGGCAGGGTTCGAGACGTTCTGGAAACGTCAGGGCACGGCCGGCTCGCGCAGCGTGGTGGTGGCTGTGGTCGATACCGGGCTGCAGATGAGCCATCCCGACATCGCCGGTTCGCCGAACATCATGCCGGGCTGGGACATGGTGTCCGATCCGCGCATGGGCAATGACGGCGATGGCCGCGACAGCGACGCCAACGATCCCGGCGACATGTGCGACCCGACCAAACCGAACGCCGCCGACAGTTTCCACGGCACCCACGTCGCCGGCACGGTCGGCGCGGCGGGCACAAACAATGGGGCCGGCGTGGCGGGCGGCGCCTGGAATGTGCGTATCGTTCCGGTCCGCGCGCTGGGCAAATGCGGCGGACGCCTGTCGGACATCAACGATGCGATCCGCTGGGCCGCCGGCATCATTCCGGCTGAAGGCCCGGACAATTCGGAAGTCTGGAACGAGAACCCGGCCGACGTGATCAACCTGTCGATCGGCCTTCTCGGGTCTTGCCCGGCCTCGCTGCAGGACGCCATCGATTCCGCCACGGAGCACGGCGCGATTGTCGTGTCGGCGGCGGGCAATGCGCGGATGTCGACCAGTCTCTACGCGCCGGCCGGATGCCGGGGCGTTGTGACCGTGGCGGCGAGTGACGCGCGCGGACAGCTGACACCGTATTCGAATTACGGACCGGAGGTGAGCTTGCTGGCCCCCGGCGGTGACCTGACACGGGATGACAATGGCGACGGCAAGCCAGACGGCGTGCTGTCCACCAAAGCAGCGACCAATTGCTACGATCCGGTCACCGGCGAGAGTGTCGAGAACTGCTTCTACGCCTTTGAACAGGGCACCAGCATGGCCGCCCCGCACGTCTCGGCTGCGCTCGCCTTGCTGAAGGCACGCTCGCCCACGGCCAACAAGGACGAGCTGGTCGCCACGCTGCAATCGGCGCTCGATCCGAGGCAGGCCTTGCAATGTTCGGGGCTCTGCAGCCAGTATCCTGGAACAACGCCGCTGCCGGACAATCCCGACATGTGCGCCCGCCCGTGCGGGGCCGGTCTCTTGAACCTTTCCAACATACCTGCCCTTCAGACGGGCGGGGGAGGACGCTGACATGAGCCAAAGCCGCGCGACCTTGCATCTGGGAGGCCCCCTCGGCGCATTGGGGCTGGGATGCGTGGGCGGCGCGGTGGCGCTGGCCGTGGCGGCGATCAATTCTGATCCCGTACGGCCTGCGGCAAAGGCCAGTATCGAACAGAACCCCGTGCTGACGGTTGATATACAGTCACCGCCCGCTTCGCCGGACCGGCCCGTGCGCAAGGAAACGGAACTGGGCGGCGGATTGTCTGGAATGGGGCCGGTGATCCCGGTGGTCGAGATCGCGCAGGCCGGGGGTGATCCGCCCGCCGCGTCGGAGCGTCCCGCCCGCGCCGAGGGCAC
>JBGSKU010000321.1:0-11646 GCA_041741055.1 Hyphomonas sp. | reverse complement strand
CGCACCTGCGATGCGTTGCCGGCGCGGCCGTCAGAGGCCGCCCAGACGGAAGGCCCCAACGTACTCATGGGCGACCCCATGGAGCAGCTCCTTACTTGTAAACGACTTTCGCGACTTCGTAGGCGCGGGCGCCCGACGGGGCGGCCACTTCGGCTTCGTCGCCTTCTTCCTTGCCGATCATGGCGCGGGCGAGGGGGGACGTGATCGAGATCTTGCCCTCTTTGACGTCCGCTTCGTCTTCACCAACAATCTTGTAGGTGAACTTTTCTTCGGAATCGACGTCGATGATGGTCACGGTTGCGCCGAAGCGGATCTTCTTGCCGCCGAGCTTGCTGACATCGATGATGTCAGCCCGCGCCAGCTTGTCGTCCAGCTCACTGATGCGGCCTTCGATGAAGCTCTGCTTCTCCTTGGCGGCGTGATATTCCGCGTTCTCCGACAAGTCTCCGTGCGAACGGGCTTCGGAGATGGCCGCAATGATGTTGGGCCGCTCGACGGATTTCAGCACTTTCAGTTCAGCCTGAAGGGCAGCATGGCCTTCGGCAGTCATCGGAATGCGTTCCATCGTGAGTTTCCCTCATCTTGCGCGGCTAAAAAGCGTGGTTTTAAAAAGTAATCGCGTCAAGTGGGGCCAGCTCAGGTGCTTTGCAAGGCTCGCACCGAGATTTCCTGTGTTTTCAGGCTGGCAATGGCTTGAACGGCGGCGATCGAGGCGGCGAGCGTCGTGAAATACGGGATCTTGCGCGCCACGGCGGTGCGCCGGATCGATGCCGAATCGGACAGGGAGGCCGCCCCTTCGGTCGTGTTGAACATCAGCTGGACGTCGCCGTTGATCATGGCATCGACGATGTGCGGCTGGCCCTCCAGAACCTTGTTCACCCGTTTGACCGGAATGCCGCTGGCTTCCAGATGTGTGGCCGTGCCGCTTGTCGCCAGGATGGTGAATCCCATCCGCGCCAGGTTGCGGGCCGCTTCCACGGCGCCGGCCTTGTCATTGTCGCGGACCGAAATGAACACGGTGCCTTCCGAGGGCAGGCGGATGCCGCCGCCCAGCTGGCTTTTCAGGAAGGCCATGCCGAAATCGTCGTCCCAGCCCATGACTTCGCCTGTGGAGCGCATTTCCGGGCCAAGCTGCGGATCGACGCCCGGGAAGCGGGCGAACGGGAACACGGCTTCCTTGATGGCGATGCGGCGCGGATTAGCATGGCGCAGGTCAAACTCCGCCAACGGACGCCCGGCCATGACCTTGGCCGCAATCGCTGCGATCGGCGCGCCCACGGCCTTTGAGACGAAAGGAACGGTCCGGCTGGCGCGCGGGTTGGATTCGAGGACATAGATTTCCTCGCCCTTGACGGCGAACTGGATGTTGATCAGTCCACGGACATGCAGCGCGCGGGCGAGTGCAATGGTCTGTTCGGCGAGCCGGCCCTGCAGGCTGGGGCTCAACGTGAAAGGCGGCAACGCACAAGCAGAATCGCCTGAGTGAACTCCGGCTTCCTCGATATGCTCCATGATCCCCGCAACGTGCACGTCCTGCCCGTCGCAGATGGCGTCCACGTCCACCTCGATCGCGTCGGAGAGATAGCGGTCGATGAACAGCGAGGCGTCACCGGAGACCGTAAGCGCCTCGGCTGCAAACTTGCGCAGGTCTTCGTCATTGCGCGCGATCTCCATCGCGCGGCCGCCCAGCACAAATGAAGGCCGCAGCATGACCGGATAGCCGATCTCGTGTGCCTTCACTTCGGCTTCCTCGACGCTACGCGCCGTACGCGACGGTGCCTGCTGGATTCCCAGATCGTCGAGAAGGCGCGCGAACTGTTCGCGGTCTTCGGCCAGATCAATCGATTCCGGCGTCGTGCCGAGGATCGGAACCTTCTCCTTGTTCAGGGATGCAGCCAGCTTCAGCGGCGTCTGGCCGCCGAATTGCACGATCAGCCCCATCAATTCGCCGGCCGATTGTTCCTTGTGCACGATTTCCAGGACGTGCTCGATGGTCAGCGGCTCAAAATAAAGACGGTCCGACGTGTCATAGTCCGTGGACACCGTTTCCGGGTTGCAGTTGACCATGATCGACTCGATGCCGAGATCGTCCATCGCGAAGGCTGCGTGGCAGCAGCAATAGTCAAACTCGATCCCCTGGCCGATCCGGTTGGGACCACCGCCGAGGATCATGGCCTTGCGGCGCGTTGAGGGAAGCGCTTCGCAGTCCGGCGCCGACTGGCCAAAGCTCGCATGTTCGTACGTCGAGTAGAGATAGGGCGTCTTGGCGGCAAATTCCGCCGCACACGTATCAATCCGTTTGTAAACCGGGCGCACGCCCAGCGAATGGCGCAGGCCTCGCACCCAGCCCTCGGCCTGTCCGACCAATTCGCCGAGGCGCTTGTCGGAGAAGCCCTTCGCCTTGAGTTCGGTCATCGCCGCGGCCTCGTCCGGCAGGCCGTTGGCCTTGATCCCGGCTTCGGTCTTCACGATGTCTTCGATCTGGCGCAGGAACCAGGGGTCGAACGATGTGACCGCGTTGACGTCCTCGACGCTGAGACCCATGCGGAATGCCTCGGCAATCACACGCAGACGATCCGGGGACTGAATACCAAGTGCCTGGCGGAGGGCGGATTCGCTTTCGAAGCTGATCTCGTTGAGGCCCGACAGTCCCGTCTCCAGTGAGCAGAGCGCCTTCTGCAGGCTCTCCTGGAAGCTGCGGCCGATGGCCATCGCTTCGCCAACCGATTTCATCGCCGTCGTCAGAACCGGCTCCGCGCCTTTATACTTCTCGAAGGCAAAGCGCGGAATCTTGGTGACGACATAATCAATCGTCGGCTCGAACGAGGCGGGCGTGACGCCCGTGATGTCGTTGTCGAGTTCGTCCAGCGTATAACCGATGGCGAGTTTCGCAGCGACCTTGGCAATCGGGAAGCCGGTGGCTTTCGACGCAAGCGCCGAGGAGCGCGATACGCGCGGGTTCATCTCGATCACCACGAGGCGGCCATCGGCCGGGTTCACGGCGAATTGCACGTTTGAGCCGCCGGTCTCCACGCCGATCTCGCGCAGGACCGCGATCGAGGCGTTCCGCATCACCTGGTATTCCTTGTCGGTCAGCGTCAGCGCGGGTGCGACCGTGATCGAATCGCCCGTGTGCACGCCCATCGGATCGATGTTCTCGATGGAGCAGATGATGATGCAGTTGTCCGCCTTGTCGCGGACGACCTCCATCTCATACTCCTTCCAGCCGAGCAGGCTCTCGTCGATCAGGATCTGCGCGTTGGGCGAGGCCGCGAGGCCCGTCCGGCAGATCTCTTCGTATTCTTCGATATTGTAGGCGATGCCGCCGCCCGTGCCGCCTAGCGTGAAGGCGGGGCGGATGATCGCGGGAAGGCCGACAATGTCGAGCGCATCCATCGCCGCCTTGAGACCGGTGATCCGGTCATAACCCTTGATCTTGCCATCAGGCCCGCGCACTTCCGGCGAGGCGATGATGGTCGCACGCGGATTCTCCAGTCCGATCCGGTCCATCGCTTCGCGGAACAGCTTGCGGTCTTCCGCCATCTCGATGGCTTCAGCCTTCGCGCCGATCAGCTCGACACCGTATTTCGCGAGGATGCCAGCATGATGCAGGTCCAGCGCGCAGTTCAGCGCGGTCTGGCCGCCCATCGTCGGGAGCAGCGCGTCCGGCTTTTCGATGGCGATGATCTTTTCGACGATCTCAGGCAGGATCGGCTCGATATAGGTTGCGTCCGCCAAGTCTGGATCGGTCATGATCGTGGCTGGGTTCGAGTTCACCAGGATGACCCTGTAGCCCTCGGCCTTCAGCGCCTTCACAGCTTGGACGCCGGAATAGTCGAACTCGCAGGCCTGGCCGATGATGATGGGACCTGCGCCAATCACTAGGATCGAGGAGATATCTGTGCGCTTGGGCATGGGGGACTCTCCTGAGGCGGCGGGCAAACGGCTGCCCTATAGCGGGGAGTCGGGGCGGGGGGCAAGGACGGCCTGCTGCGAAATCCTTGGATTGCGCCTGCGAATCCTGCTGCGGATTGCGCCGTAACGTCTTTCAGCACAAGGATTCCTTACATGCGTCACCACCTCATAGCCGGCCTGGTTTTCGTGCCGGTGCTCGCGCTCACGGGCTGCATCTCGATCACAGATGCACCGGCATCGCCCGCGCCGGTGCCCGCCGAAGTCACCACGATCGAAATCGTCAAGGAAGTCCGCGTCGAAACGACGCCGAACCTGTTCATCATGTACTCGCTCAAAGAAGGCGTGACACCCGAGCAGTTCGAAGATTGGGTCCGCACGACCGACCAGCCGTCGATGCGTGGGCTGGCTCGGGTGCAATCCTTCCGTACCTACCGCGCCGAGCGCCTCCTGATGGGGGAGGGTAATCCGGGGGTGGCTTATATCGAGGCGTTTGCGATCCCGGATCTCGAGGGGTTCGTCGCCGAAGACATGGGCAGCGAGACCGTGCAGAGCGTCATGGGCGGCTTCATGGGCCTCGTCGATGCGCCGCAGTTCATCGTGGTGTCAGAAGTCGAATAGGCCTCAGTGGATCAGGCGCGCTTCTCGGGCCGGCAGGATCGTCATCGGCACATCCGTGCGGCTGGGATCGAACCGGATCTTGAGAGCACCCTGGTGGGTCATTTCGATATTGCTGGCGACAAGCTGCAGCAAGGGCGAAGCTTGGTCGGCCGAGCCCTCGCCGGTGATCGAGAATTTCTGGCGCGGCAGATAGATCGTGCCGATCAGTTCGACGCTGCCGGAGCCGGTGAGGCGCGAACGCTCGACATTCTTGCCGGAGAGTTTTGCGCGGCGGTTCTCGGCGATCGTGAAGCCTGCGGTCTCGCCGTCAGACGGCGCGGTGAGGGTCGCGCGGGCCTGGTCGAGCACCGAAAACGTTGCCCTGTCGCCATGCAGGATGATCGTCACACCGTCTCCAGACAGCGTCGCGCGGCGACGAACGACAAGTGGCGCGCCGACGATATGGTAGATGCCGGGCTTCATCCGGACATGCCCTTCGCTGATGTCCAGACCGGCATAGGTGCCAGGAGACAGAGTCGAGGTGGGCGAAATCGAATATATGTCGCCCTTAAATACCGAGCTGGGCAGGTTATCCACGAGGCCCAGGATCTGGGCGACCTCAAGGACGTGCAAACCCTTTGCAGCGCCCTTGGTGAACACCCCCTTCTTGTCGATCATCAACGCGGAGTTACGGCCGCCCACCCCCAGAGCGATCGAGTTGATTGTCGAAAGCAGGCTTTGGGTTTCGGCATCCGAAAGCGGCGCGCCGGTTGCGACCGATTTGATGAGAGAATTGGTGAGGGTTTTCAGGACTGGCTGGTCCAGCAAGTGCGACAGTTGCGCAGCCAAAGCGGCGGGGTTCGGGCTTTTGTTTTTGCTGCCGGCTGGGAAGGGGTTGATGTCGATCTTCCCGGGCAGCGGCGCGGTCCAGGATGCGAGCGGGTCCGGGATCGGGGCGCAGTTCTCGTTCGGGCGCGGCGTCACGCTGGCCGAAGAGACGTAGGCGTTTCCGGATGCGCAGAAATACTTGGTTGAAGCGGTACCGCCGGTGAATTCCATCGATCGGGATCCCGTCGTGTTGGACCAGACAATGCAATTCTCGGCAGACAGGCTGGCCGCACCCGACGTCGTAAGGCCGGCAGCGTTAGGGTTCAGGCCGAGGATGCAGAGCGGGAAGCCCCAGGTCGCAGAGGCTGCCGCTGTGCGTTCGATGTCAATCGAGGCCGTCCGCCCCGCAATCTGCGCAGCCGGGTTCACCGGCGTGAACTTGAGGGCGACTTCGATGACGGTCTTCTGCCCGTAGGCGTCTTCGGTCACCGCGCCGACATCGAGTTTGGCAATCGCGTAGGTCGAGTTCGCTCGCGCCGAGGCTTCAGCTGCGATCTTCGCGGCTTTCAACCGATCATCGGCCCTTGGCGATGCAGCGTTCAGGAATGCCGTCGCGCCAGAAAGCGCTGATTCGTCTGCCGAGATTTGCAGGTTCGTCGCGGCGCGGCTGTCGAAGCTCAGCGCGATGGTTGCGCCGGCCAGGGACAGAATTACGAGGAGGCCGACTGCGAAGATCGGCATCACCGATCCCCGGTCGTCTCCCAGCTTGGGGACCGGTAACAATTTCCGGGCAAAGCGGTCCGACATAGTGCCAACCGTATCGCATCTGGCGGAAAAAACGGTAAACTTCCACCGCGTAATTTTCGTCAAACACCCTGCAACTGCAACCCAACGCGTACCCTGCGGCCGCACTCGTGCTTAATCTGCATCAGGTCCAGCGCTTCGAGGTCCGCTGGCTGATGACATCGATGTCGTTCCGCTCGGTGCCCGCATAACCGGTGACGACATCGGCTACGAACGGGTTGTCCTTGCGCTCCTGTCCGAACGTGGACATCGGACCGTGGCCCGGAACGAACCGCATCTGGTCACCAAGGGGCCAAAGTTTGCCGGTGATGGAGTCGATGAGCTGCTGATGGTTTCCCTTAGGGAAATCCGTGCGGCCGACCGAGCCACGGAACAGTACGTCCCCGACAAAGGCCATTGCGCCTTCCTGACTGTAGATCACGACATGGCCCGGCGTATGTCCGGGGCAGTGAGCCACGCCGAACCTGTTTCCAGCCAGCTCCAGCACGTCGCCATCGTCCAGATAGCGGTCCGGTTTGACATTCTTGCCATCCGTGATGCCAAAGCGCGCGCCTTGCGCTTCGATCTCGTCGAGCAGCCACTGGTCATCCTTGTGTGGTCCGATGATTGGACAACCGGTCCGCTCGGCGACCTGGGTGGCAGCGCCGGCGTGATCAAGGTGGCCGTGCGTCAACCAGACCGCGACGATCTTGACGCCGAAATGCTCCGCCGCCCCCATCAGCCGGTCAATGTCGCCGCCCGGATCTACGAAGACGCCTTCCATGGTTTCGGTCGACCAGATCATCGAGGTGTTCTGCTGCAGCGGAGTCACCGGAATGATCCGGATCTCGAGTTTCGGGGGGGCTTGGGTCTGGCTCATGACAGAAGGCATAGCGCCGGCTTCGCCGGATCGCAAATCCGCTCAAGCGGCGCTTTCCCTCTCAGCGGGCCTCGGTTAACTAGCAGGCTGATCCGGCGAGCAAGGAGCAAAGCCCATGTCCCGCGAACCTCACCGAGTGCGCGCCAATGGTCTGGGCGATCTGTTCCAGGGGCGTTTCGGCATCATCCTCATCGCGCTGATCGGTCTGTTCATCTACTGGCAGTCCAACCAGAAGGACGTGCCGTTCGCCCCGGGCAAGAAGCAACTGAACACCCTCTCTGTCGCCAACGAGATCCAGCTCGGCCAGGAATCCTATCTTCAGATCCTCCAGCAGGAGCAAAGCCAGGGCAACACGGTGCTGTGCGCCGATCAGGCGTCCTGCACCGGCGACGCGCGCCGTGTGACGGAGACCGTCCGCGATATCGGGGCGCGTCTGCAAGCGGCGGCGCGGGAACTCGAGAACGAGTACCGAGCGGAGGGCTACGAGATTCCCGGTGTCGTCGACCAGTTCGATTGGACCTACTACGTGGTCGATTCCGAAACGCCGAATGCCTTCTGCCTGCCGGGCGGCTATGTCGCCGTCTATACCGGCATCCTCGACATCACCGGCAATTATGATGGCCTCGTCTCGCTCGACGACTTGGCCGACACCGACAAGCTCGCGGTCGTCATGGGGCACGAGATCGGGCACGCGCTGGCCCATCACGGCGCAGCCCGCATGAGTACGCAACAGGTGTTGCAGATCGGCCAGATCGCGGTTGCGGTTGGTCTCGGCGACATGAGCGCCAGCCAGCAGCGAATGGTGATGCAGGCCTTTGGTGTGGCCGCGCAAGGCGGTTTCCTGGCCTTCTCGCGTGAGCATGAAACGCAGGCTGACAAGATTGGTCTCGATCTGCTGGTTCGTGCCTGTTACGACCCGCGCGAGGCGCCGGAGCTGTGGGAGCGGATGGGTGAGATTGGTGGAGGTGAGCGCCCGCCTGAATGGATGAGCACCCACCCGGCTTCAGCGACCCGCGCCGAGAATTTCCGCAAATGGATGCCTGACGCCATCGCCGAGTATGAGTCGCGCTGCGGCCCCTTGCGTTGAGGCTGGAATAGAAACGGCCCCCGCTTTTGGAAGCGAGGGCCGCCAAAGGGCCATTCCCCAGAATCGGAAGAAGCTCGCTTCCTCCACCCTTCAGACTGGCGTTTAGCGCGGGCAACCTGAATACGCCGCAACAAGCGGTTCCGCCTCGGGCTTCACGCTTGTGTGAGGCGGCTGGACGGCCTTGGGGCACCGCCTTAGCCTCCGGCTTCTGCATCGGGCCAGGAGTTTCCATGCAATCGATCTACTGGGTGCTGACCTGGGCTTGCCATCGCAAATGCGTCCATTGCTACGATGATCGTTTCCGTCCCTACGTCCGCGGTGCTCTGACCGATGTGGTGGCGGAGGGGCAGCAAGCCTACGACGCCGTGCTTGCCAACCTGCCGGACGACATGACCTGGACCGACGCTGCGGGCGTGCGGCAGCCAACATTGCTGATTCTCGCAGGCGGTGAGCTGCTGATCGATGGCGTGCGGGAGGAACTGTTCTATCCCGTGCTGGACGCCATCCAGCGCCGCTGGCCGGATGCGCCGCCGCGTCTGTCCGTGCAGACCACCGGCGATGTCCTTGAGCCTGTATATCTCGATGCGATGCTTGAGCGCGGCGTGACCACGATCGCGATCGCCTCGATCGACGACTATCACGTGGGCATGAAAGGGGAGCGCAAGTTCCGCTTCATGGACAAGATCCGCGCCATGATGGCGGAGCGGGGTGTACGTGAAGTCTCGATTGGCGGCGCAAAGAGCGACAAGCTCAAGTCGCCCGATCCGGCTTCGCGCCCTCAGGACGGACAGCCGGCGTTCCTTTTCTTCGGCGCGCAGGAGGATCTCTGGATCGGAGAGCTGTGGCCGCGCGGCCGGGCCTGGGCCAACGGTCTAACGAAGGCCGGCTATGAAACCAATTTCTGCGCCCGATGGTCCGGCGCCCGCAACTTCCTGAAGATCCACGAAGCCGGCAGTGAGATCGCCATCGAGCCGGACGGTTCGATTTATCCATGCTGCCTGAAAACCAAGGCGCCGCTCGGTTCGCTCGCCGAAGAGCGTCTTGAGGACATCCTGACCAGTGTTGCAGGTCTGCCTTCGATCCAGGCCCTTAACGCCGGCGACCCGGAAGGGATGGGACTGGCCGGCGGTTGGAGCCGCGAAGTGTTTCGGAGCCGTTCGACCGCCACCGATGGCAAGGGACGCGAAATCACCAATGCCTGCCTCGGCTGCGACCGCTATTTCGAGGAACATCTGAGCGCCGAATTGAAAGCGTTGCGGACGGCGCGCCTGGTCCAAAAAAAAAGCCGCGCAGGCGGCCGGGTAACGGCCTGCCGCGCGGCTTGGGATTTGCAGTCCGGCGCCGGTGAACGGGTCCCACCCAGCCTGCGAAGAATTCAGAGAGAGCGAAACAAATAATATCTGCAAGATTTGCAGTTACATATTATACATACCATTGGTATCAAAGAGCCTCAAGAGGCAATTACATGGCGAAACGCACCTCTGAGCAGGCCGCTGAAACGCGCGACGACATCGTCGCTGCCGCGCGGGCATTGTTCACGGCCCAGGGGTATGCGGCCACCAGCGTGGCGGAGATCGTCCAGAAAGCGGGTCATTCCAAGGGTGCGCTGTTCCATCACTTCGAGAAGAAGGAAGACCTGTTCCTCGAAGTCTGGAAGCAATTGCAGGTCGAGATGGACTCTCAGGCGCGCGTTGCGGCCAATGCCAGCCGGTCGAAGTCCGATCCGTATGCCTCATTCCTCGCCGGTTGCCGTGTCTATCTCGAATGGACGCGCCGGCTCGACTACCAGCGGATCGTGCTGGTGGATGGTCCAGCAGTGCTGGGCATGGCGCGCTGGCATAGGCTCGACTTCGAACTCGGTAGCGAAAACATGACCCGAGGTACGGAATATCTCGCGCGGGCCGGGCGATTTCCGATGCACCTGTCGAAATCGGCGGCGATCATGCTGCAATCGGCGCTCAACGGCGCGGGATTCGTGCTTGCGTCGGGCAGCCCGGACGTCACCGAGGACGAAGTCTTCGACACATTCGAGCGGCTGTTGCGCGGCCTGGCCTAAACCTCTTCCAGAAGTTCAGGATAGTTGTTCCGGACATTTCCGACTGCCGGTCCGATCGGCCACGCCATCATGTCCTCGTTGGGGAAAGGCTCGAACAGGGGCGTCGGGTCGCCTTGTGCTGGATCGAGCCAAAGCCCGTAATTTTCCGGCGACAGGATCACGGGCATCCGGTCATGGATACCGGCGGTGAAGTCGTTCGGCTTGGTGGTCAGGATGGTAAAGGTCTGCAACTCCGAGCCGTCGATCAGTGCGGCGTCCCAGAGACCCGCCACGCAGA
This sequence comes from Hyphomonas sp., assembly GCA_041741055.1. Lineage (GTDB taxonomy): Bacteria > Pseudomonadota > Alphaproteobacteria > Caulobacterales > Hyphomonadaceae > Hyphomonas. Next base: position 1,223 of record JBGSKU010000321.1, on the reverse strand, counting down.
ACCAACGCCGGTTCTTCAGCTTGAACGCAAACGGCGTCTTGGTCTTTCCGCTCACGGACCATTCGTAATAGCCCGAGATCGGTACGAGACAGCGCTTGTGGCGGAAAGCGCCTCGAAACACGGGCTTTTCCGCAGCTGTCTCGGATTGCGCGTTGATAGTGGTGAACTTCTTTTCCGAAAGCGGCTTCGTCCACCAGGACGGCACCAGCCCCCACTGCGCCGGTACCATTTCGCGCACACGGGTCACTTCGTTCAGGCGCACAATCGGATGGATTTGCGTCGGTGCGGCATTGTAAGTGGCCGGCGGCGGCTCAACGCCTTCCGGCGGCTCGCCCATGATGTTGAGCGCCGCGAAGTATTCGGCCCAGGTGACGCCTTCACGGAAAAAGCGGCCACACATGTTCGCCGCCGCCTATTTGCCCCGGTGCTGGCGCATCAGGCCGGCGAAGCGTTCGAACAGGTAGAAGCTGTCCTGCGGACCGGGAGAGGCTTCCGGGTGATGCTGCACCGAGATGATCGGCTTGCCTTCGACCGCAAGGCCCGAGTTCGTGCCATCGAACAGCGAGCGGTGGCTTTCGGCAACGCCCGGGGGCAAGGTGGCCACATCCACGGTGAAGCCGTGGTTCATCGAGACGATCTCGACCTTGCCGGTCGCAAGGTCCTTCACCGGATGGTTCGCGCCGTGATGACCCTGCGCCATCTTCATCGTCTTCGCGCCGAGCGCGAGGGCGAGCATCTGGTGACCAAGACAGATGCCGAGGATCGGAATGTCGGAGGCAATCAGCTCACGGATCATCGCGCCGGAGCGCACATAGGTCGCGGCCGGGTCGCCGGGCCCGTTGGAGAACACCACGCCATCCGGCTTCAGCGCCAGCACGTCAGCCGCCGTCGCATTGCCGTTCAAGACCGTTGCACGACCGCCGACATTGGCGAGGTTGCGCAGGATGTTCTTCTTCACGCCGAAATCGACGACCACGACATGGAATTCGGCATTGCCCATCGGCACATGGCCCTTGCCCGGCTTCCACAGACCCTCAGTATGTTCAAAAGACTCTTGCTGCACGACATCCGCAGCAAGGTCGGCATTGTCGAGGCCGGGCCAGGCCTTGGCCGCGGCGATCAGGGCGTCGAAGTTGATGCCGCCCTCCGGCTGGTGGCAGATGGCAGCCTTCGGCATGCCCAGCTCGCGGATGCGCCGGGTCAGGGCGCGGGTATCGACGCCC
>JBGSKU010000320.1:0-10201 GCA_041741055.1 Hyphomonas sp. | reverse complement strand
GCGGCGGCGGGGGCGGGGGACGTGCACACCGCGGCCTCGAGCTCGTCGGCCGTGAGCATCAAGGGCGGCATGTCATACCCCTGCTCCAGCACATAGCCGGTGCCCGCTTCGCCGCGGATCGGCACACGCTGGGCAATCAGTTCGGCCATGTCGCGGTAGAGCGTGCGCAACGACACTTCGAGTTCCTCGGCCAGCGCCTGACCGGTGACGGGCCCCCGCGCGCGGCGCAGCACCTGGATGATCTGGAACAGGCGTTCGGTACGTCTCATGAATGGGTCCTACTGCCACACTGCTGACAGCATGCTGTCAGCAGGGAGTGCGTATCAAGTCCCTGTCGCAACACAGACCAATGAGACGACAATGATCACGCTTTATGGATGGGGCCCGATGTTCGATTGCCCTTCGCCCAGCCCCTATGTGATGAAATCGGAGATCCAGCTGCAGATGCTGGGCGTTTCGTTTGACCGCGCATTGGCCGATCTCGACGCCGTTTCGAAACACAAGGCGCCCTACCTTCGCGACGGCGACCTGTTGATCCAGGACAGCAATTTCATCCGGTCCCATTTCGAGAAGAAGCTCGGCAAATCGCTCGATGCCGGTCTCAGCGACGCCAAGCGCGCCGCGGGCTGGGCGCTCGAGCGGATGGCGGAGGGCCACCTTGCCGATGTCATGGTCATGGAGCGCTGGCTGAAAGACGAGAACTTCTTCAAGGGCCCGGCTCACTTCTTCGACGGCGTGCCGGCAGGCATGCGGGAAGAGGTGATGAAGCAGGTGCGCGAAGGCGTGGCGGCCACGAAACATGCCCAAGGTATCGGTCGGCATTCTGAGGCTGAACGCCTCGAACTGGCCGCCCGCGACATTGAGGCCATCGCAAGACAGCTGGCGCATCAGGACTACCTTTTCGGCGATGAACCTGCGGCAGCAGATGCCAGTGTCAGCGGCGTGCTGATTTCCAGCGCGACCGAATTCTTCGACACGCCCCTCAGGGACCTGATCCGCAAGCATGCCAACCTGGTGGCCTATATGGACCGTATCCGGGCGAAATTTTTCGCCCGCAACCACTGGCCGTCCTTCGAAATGGCCTGACCCGGAATACCCCTGCTCCACGCTCGCCGGAGCGCCGCCCGCGTTTGCAGATCTTGCGCGGGCGGCATCCGTCGCAGCGCGGGGTATCAATGAGGTTCCTGCTGCGGATTTGCGCCGCTGAAAACGCCGGATCGGTGAAATTTCACCGACCGGGTTCAGCAGGCGCTCACCACGCCCGTGTTACGCGTGAAGGATGCCGCGCCGCCTTATTGCCATCCTCCTGACGGTCTATGCGATCGCCTTCGCCTTTGGCGCCCTGACCGCTGTGCGCTGGCCGTCGATCGTGATGGTCATGGGCTGGATCGTGCGGGATGACGTCGCCAACGGTCTCAGTGGCCTGAACTGGCGCGAACTCGGCATCGCCCATGGCAGCGCCTATTTGTTCGCTGCGCTCGGCTACTATGCTTCCGGCGCCATCATCGCGGCCCGCAAGGGCGGCGCCGTGGCCTGGTACCTGTTTGCCCTCGCTTTCTCGGTTCCGTCTGTTTTCCTTGTGCATTTCGACGCCAACTGGTGGGAAGATCCCAGCGTCGGCGAAGGCGCCATGGCGGGCCTGATGGCGGGCGCCGTGCTGCTGTTCATCGCCGTCTGGGAACTGCGCAAGCGCCCGCCGCAAGAGTATGTCGAAGCGGAAGACGAGGACGAAGCCCCCGTCTTGCGGCCTGCCCGGATGAACGCAGAAAAAATCAAGCCGCCGAAGAAGAAACAGCCGCCGCTGTTCGTGCCTGACATCGTGGTGCAGCGCCAGCGCGCGATGTTCATCGCCCAGGCCAAGCGACGCAACGCCCTGCGTGCCGCCCGCCTCGCCGCGCTGCGCGGCGAAGACCAGGACGAAGCCGCTTGACACCTCCCATGACGACGGTTGCAGGTCTGCGCACATCAGCCTAGCAATCGCGTGACGACTACCGTTCCGGGGAGGGAACCCAAATGATCCGCAGGATTGTCGCTGTCGCACTCGCCCTTCTGGCAGCCTGGCTGTTCTGGCAAGGCCTGTCGGCCGTGCTGATCATCACCAGCCGGGGCAGCCCGCTCGATGACGCCCTGCTGCAACCCCCGACAAGCCTCTGGCGCCTCGTATCCACCGGCCTTGCCCTCGTCGGCGGACTGCTGGCAGCACTGAACGTCCGCGGCGGCGGCGTGACCGGCCTGATCGGCGCGATCCTGTTCGCCGCACTGGGCGGCCTGATGGCCGGGATGGGCAGCGATTCCAGCCTGTGGATGGACGAACTGGTGTTCGGCGGAGCCCTGATCGGACTGGCCTGTGTCCTTCTCTTCGCGAAGCGCGGCTAGGTCCAGAATTCGCTCCCTGCGGATTGATTTCGATGCTGGAATGCATAGGTATGCGGCACGATTGAATCGGCCTCCTGAGCGAAGGAATTAATTCCCATGGCAGACATTTATGACGTCGTCATCATCGGCGGCGGCCCCGGCGGCTACAACTGCGCAATCCGCGCCGGGCAGCTTGGCCTGAAGGTTGTCTGCATCGAGTCGCGCGGCAAGCTGGGCGGCACCTGCCTGAATGTCGGCTGCATCCCGTCGAAAGCCCTGCTGCACGCCTCCCACCTGTTCGACGCGGCGCAGAACGAGTTCGCCAGCCTCGGCATCAAGACCGGAAAGGTCGAACTCGACCTGACCCAGATGATGGCCCAGAAGGCTGACGCCGTGGAAGGCCTGACCAAAGGCATCGAATTCCTCTTCAAGAAGAACAAGGTCGATTATCTTAAAGGCCGCGGAAAAATCCTCGGCAAGGGCAAGGTCGAGGTCGAACTGACCGACGGCGGCAAACAGGTTCTCGAAACGAAGAACATCGTCATTGCAACGGGGTCTGAACCCACCACCCTGCCCGGCATCGAGATCGATGAAGAACGGATCGTGTCGAACACCGGCGCGCTCAGCCTCAAGGCCGTTCCAAAGAAGCTGGTGCTGATCGGTGCCGGTGTGATCGGCCTTGAAATGGGCTCGGTCTGGGCGCGTCTGGGCTCCGAAGTCACCGTGGTGGAATACCTCGACCGCATCCTGCCGCCGGCCGATGCCGAAGTCGCCAAAGACGCAGAGCGCATCTTCAAGAAACAGGGCCTGACCTTCAAGCTCGGCACCAAGGTGACGGGCGTGGAGAAGACGAAGACCAAGCTGAAAGTGAACATCGAACCGGCCAAGGGCGGCGCCGCCGAAACGCTGGACGCAGATGTCGTGATCGTGGCTATCGGCCGCAAGCCGTACACGGAAGGCCTTGGCCTTGAGAATGTGGGCGGCAAGACCGACAAGCGCGGCGTGATTGAAGTCACCGACCACTTCAAGGTCACCGATGGCGTCTGGGCGGTCGGCGACTGCATCCCGGGCCCGATGCTGGCCCACAAGGCCGAGGATGACGGCACGGCGGTGGCCGAGCTGATCGCCGGCAAGGCCGGCCATGTGGACTATAATCTCGTGCCCAGCGTAGTGTACACGAACCCGGAAATGGCCTGGGTCGGCAAGAACGAGGAAGAACTTAAGGCCGCCGGCGTTGACTATGCCAAGGGCAAGTTCCCGTTCATGGCCAACTCGCGGGCCCGGACGAACCACGAGACGCTCGGCTTCGTGAAAATCCTCACCGAAAAAGGCACCGACAAGATCCTCGGCGCGCATATGATCGGCACCGGCGTCGGTGAAATGATCGCAGAAATCTGTGTGGCGATGGAATTCGGCGCGGCCTCCGAGGACATCGCCCGGACCAGCCATGCCCACCCCACCCTCTCCGAAGCCGTCAGCCAGGCGGCGATGGCGGTCGAAGGCTGGGCCATGCAGATGTAACCTGCGCGAAGCGGGCCGGACTCTCGGGACCGGCCCGTTTGTCTCAGTTGGCCGCGTCCTCGTCGTGCGGGCGCGACGTCATTTTCGGGTGATTGATCAATCCGTCGGAAACACGGGGCTTGCCGGCGAGTGCGGCAACATCCGGCAACGCCGCCAGCACGATATCGACGCTGAGCGGGTTGATCCGCCGATAGAGGGGCGGCATCTCGGCAAAATCCCAGTCCGCCACGCCTTCGGCAGGATTCGAAATTACGACGAGGCAAGCATAGTTGATGCCCAGCATCCGTGAATAAGTCATCTCGGTGCCGACACTCATGGTGACGAGATCGCCTCCCAGAAGGCCGATCATCTTCACTTCGGCCACGGTCTCGAACCTCGCCCCGCGCGTCTGCACCAGCACAGCCTGGTCGTGAAGAGAGATGTCGGCATTTCCGCCGCCGCCATGAAGAATTTCCTCCGTATGCGCCTTCAAGATTGCGCGCAGATCGGTATCCATGGCAGGCGTGAAGCGCGGGATCGGAATGGCCTCCGGATCGTGGAAGACATCACGCGGGAAGGCAATGGCGCGGTCGATGTTCAGGTCGATAAAGTCGTGCGGGATCGTGAAGTCATAGGTCTTCATCGCCGGATTGATGGCGCCGGCAGTCGCGCCGCCGATCGCGTCTGTCACACCGAGATCATAAAGCGCGAGCCAGGTTTCCTGCCACTTTCCCATCCCGTGACCGTGGACATAGTAGAATGGCACACCGTTGGCTTCGCCGTAACGGATCTCCGGAGAGCGGCCGAGCTTGGTTTCGACCGTGAAAGGCTCACCGAGCAGTCCTTCGCGGAAAAGCATCTCATCGTTGATGTAGGTGCCGCCAATGATGGCGATAGACGCCTTGGGCACAATCGGCAGGGTGGGTGCGGCCTCTTCAGCCAGCGTCGTGCACCCCGAGAGGGCGAGCATGAATAAACCCGTGATAAATCGCCTGAACATGATCTGCCTCCTGCCACTTAGAAATCCGGACTGGCTTTCATCGACGCGGGCCGGCCGGCATCTGCAACAGAAAATGCAGTCTCCGGCCACTGACACGGCGGACGCATGCCAAACTGCAGCAGGAAAAAGCAGTGATGATTGCGAAATAATCGCCAAAATCTGTGTGGCGATGGAACTCGGCGCGCCCTCCGAGGACATCACCCGCACCAGCCATGCCAACCCCAAGCCTCTCCGAAGCCGTCCGCCAGGCGATGGCGGTCGAGGGCTGGGCCGTGCGGATGTAGGTCCGGCCCCCGCGCTTGGGGGGCTGGATTTCCGGTTCGGATTGCGCCTAGTCTCCCGTTTGCGCAGACTTGAGGGGCGAATGCGATGTCCAGAATTGTGAAAGCCTGTCTGGCTGCGGCGTTGATCGCGTTGCCATCGATGGCGCAGATGGATGATCCGCGCACGCCCGCGCCGGCGGCGCCCAATCCCAACGCCATCCTGGCCGAACTGGCGAACGTGGCGCAGATCACGGCTGCGGCGAAGAAATGCAACTGGACCGACCCTATGTACGTGCTGGCCTCGGAATCGATGCTGGCGATAAAGGCGGCAGACCTGAAGGCGATGGTCGCGCCGGAAGTCCGCAGCCAGGTTGACGCTGCGCTGTCGAATGCGGCCGGGAGCGTCGCCACGTTCGCCTGCAAACAGCCGGACGGAAAAGATCCGCCGCAGCAGCATCAGATCACGATGTTCGTGATGGACCAGTACTGGCGCATGATTGCGCATGTCGACGTACTGGGCAGCCTGCGTTGGGGCGAGGTGTTTCGCTACACGCCGGACGAGCGCGCTGCGCTCGACAAGGAGATTGCGCATATCCGCGAGTTCAAGGGCTACGGGTATTGGGAAGTCGGCAATCCGCTGGAGACCCTCGCCGACAAGACTGTCACGCTGGCCTGCCGAGAGCGCCCGTCCAACGGCAAGCCGTGCGGGCACGTGCCGCCGGAACTGGAAGGCGCCGCGCCGACTGTGAAGGTAATGATCGAGACGACCGAAGCCTTCGGCAAGGCGGTCGCGGCCGAGAAAATCAAGGAACGTCGGGACTTCGAGGCCGCAGTGGGCGACCTTTCGAAATTCAGCGTGTTCGGCGATGACACCTGCGGGCCCAACGCGCTGGCAGTGAAGGTGGGCGATGCGCTGACGAAGACAAAGGTGACGGACGATACGTTCGGCGCGATGACGCAAGAGGTGAAATTCGTGGAGAAGTTCCGCCTCGGCATGCCTGAGCGCGTTGGCTGGGTCCTGCTGTTTCGAAGCATGATGTATGCGAGCGACAATCCACCCTACATGGTCCTCGCCGAGAATGGCGGCGAGTGGGACGAGGAATCGGCCCGCAATGGCGCCGGACAGGTCAACACGCTCAGCGCTGCGATCATGGACAGCATCGAATCGCAAGACCTGCCAACTCCATTGAAAGACGCTGCCATGGCAGATGCCAGGACGATCGTGTCGGATACCTTGTTCGACAATTTCGTGATGATGGGCCTGATGCAATCGATCAACGGAAGCGGCGGCGTCACGTTAAAGCCTTGCACGGCGGACTGACATTCCGGCGCCTTCTGTCTGGACGGCGCTGCCGCCTCACCTTACTCTGTCCTTCATGTACAAGCATGCCGGCGCCGGATGGAATATCAGGCCGTTTGAAACAGCGGATGCTGGCCCATGCCTGTCGATTTTCCGCGACTGCCTGAAAGACATGCCGTGGCGCGTTCGCAATCGCGGGCAATACATCATCCTGCGCCGCGCGCTGGATCCGCAAAGTGCCTGGGTCGCGGAAGAGCCCGATGCCGGCATTGTGGGCTTCCTGTCGCTGCAGATGCCGCAGGATTACATCGACCATCTGTTCGTGGACCGGGACTGGCGTTTCTGCGGTGTGGCGCGCGGTCTTCTCGAAGTGGCGCGCCAGCAGGCTACCGGACCGCTGAGCCTGGATGTGGACGCCGAAAACATGGGCGCGCGCCGGGCCTATGAAGCACTCGGCTGGCAGGTTGTCGCGAGCACCTCGTCAACCGGCAAGGCGCGCCAGATGCGCCTTGTCAGCCCCTGAGCTTGCCCCGGAAGATGCCCCCTACCCCTGAGTCCATCTATGCGGCGCCGGCCGAATGGGTCGCGCGCGGCGCGGGCGCGCAGGGCAATCTCTTTCTCACCGGACGCGCCGGCACCGGCAAGACCACGCTGCTGCGCAAATTCCTCGCCGAAGCGGGTGACAAGGCCGTGATCGTGGCGCCCACTGGCGTCGCCGCGATGAATGCGGGCGGCCAGACCATCCATTCCTTCTTCAAGCTGCCGCCTCGCCTGATCGAGCCACAGGATGTGCGCCGCCTTCCCAATGCGCGCGTTGTGCGCGCCGTCGATACAGTGGTGATCGACGAAATCTCGATGGTGCGCGCCGACATGCTGGACGCAATTGACCGGAGCCTGAAACTGAACCGCGGGTCCAAACGCCCCTTCGGCGGCGTACGGATGATCCTGTCCGGCGACCTGCACCAGTTGCCACCCGTGATTTCAGCGCAGGAAGGCCCGATCCTGCAGGAGCGTTTTGGCGGCGGCTATTTCTTCAATGCACCGGCATTCCGCGACGGCGAGTTCTCGCTGCTGGCGCTGAAACATGTGTTCCGCCAGGAAGACCCTCGCTTCCTCGCGCTGCTTGGCGCGCTCCGCACGGGGCGTGTTACCCCAAACGACGAAGCAACGCTGGCGAGGCTCGTGTCGACGCGCAGCGCGGCGGATGCTTCGGAAACCCATGTCGTCTTGACACCCAACAACGCCAACGCCTTTCGTATCAACCAGTCGCGGCTCGCCGATCTCAAAGGCGAGTCAAAGATCTTCCGGGCGGATGTTCAGGGCCAGTTCGACGACAAGAGTTTTCCGACCGAGTCCGACCTCGAACTGAAGGTCGGCGCCCGTGTGATGCTGATCCGCAACGATCCGGAAGGCCGGTGGGTCAACGGCTCATTGGCGCATGTCGAAGGGTTCGGCAGCAAGAGCGTGATCGTGAAGATCGCCGGACGCGTCTATGAGATCGAGCCCGCCGCATGGGAAAAATACCGCTACGACTTCGAGATGGACACCAAGAAGGTGAAGCGTGAAGTCGTGGGCACATTCAAGCAGATGCCGCTGCGCCTCGCTTACGCCGTCACCATCCACAAGGCGCAGGGCCTGACACTCGACAATGTGTACATCGATTTCGATTCCGGAATGTTTGCACACGGACAGGCCTATGTTGCCTTCTCACGCGCGCGTACGCTGGACGGACTGGAGATTTCGCGGGCCCTGAGACCGCGCGACCTGGTGCTGGACCGCGATGCCTTTGCCTTCGGTCCGCTCGACCCGATCGAGGATACGCCGAACTATCTACTGGCGAAATTCCGCAAGGACGAAGACCAGTTGTTGTAGGACGAGGTTGCGGGTTGACTTGGAACGCAAGCCTTACCCCGGCCGCGAAGCGCGTGATCTAAATGAACTCGCTGCAACGCCCCCCCGCCAGCGCAACACATTTGGCAAATTCAGACCGCGTCAGGCGAGCTTGCGGATCTCTTCCGAAAGCGCCCGGTCCTTGTCCGTCACGATGGTCTCCAGCATGCGCACGCGGTCTTTCAGGCGCTTGATATCCTCGCGCATCGCGGCAAGCTCTGCCTCGTCCGCGGCTGAACGCGGCTGGGCCGCGCGGGTTTCAAGATAGGTTTTCAGGATCGTTGATCCGACGCCGAGCGCGACGATGATGACGACCATTGTAAAAACATCCATGAGACGCCTCCTGCTGCGCGTTCAGTGTTGAGTGTAAACCGGGAAGTGGTGCGGGGCCAGTGTCACCGGCCAAGCCCGTCGATGTCGCGGCGAAGCTGCCAGTCATTGTCGGTGATGATCCGTTCCAGCGTGCGCACACGTTCTGTCAGCCGTGCGATCTGCTCATCACGCGGATCGGGACCTTCGTGCCTCGGCATCGCATAACGGCGCCGGCGATGGCGTGTCATCATCCAGATGAACGCGATGAGTCCGAAGACGGGCCAGACTGAACTCATGGCTTCCTCCCTTGCATATCGAATATCAATATTGGGAGGCTTGGCGATCACGCAAGTGGCCAGCACCTTATTTTTGAGTTCAGCGCCCCGTCGAGCCAAACCCACCGGCGCCGCGCGCCGTTTCATCGAGCGCGTCAACTTCGCGCCAGGCAAGACGCGTCACCGGGGCTAGCACGAGTTGCGCAATGCGTTCACCGCGCTGGATGGCGAACGCTTCGGCGCCGAGATTGATCAGGATCACCTTGATCTCGCCCCGGTAGTCGCTGTCGATGGTGCCGGGCGTGTTGAGGCAGGTCAGGCCGTGTTTCGCCGCAAGGCCGGAGCGCGGGCGGACCTGGATCTCAAATCCTTCCGGTATGGCGACCGAGAGACCGGTCGGCACCATGGCGCGCTCGCCGGGCTTGAGCACCATCGGCTCGGCCTCCGGCACAGCGGCGCGCACGTCCATTCCGGCAGAACCGGACGTCTCGTAGGCGGGCAATTGAAGCCCCTCGAAATGTGGCAGCGGGCGAACCTGGACGGTGATGTTGCTCATGGTCTCCGGGTGCGGAGACTCTGCGCCCGAGTCAAGCAGCTCCGTTATTCCGCCGCGAGCCTGAGATCATTGTCAGGGCCCGCCAACGCGTCGGCCACGCGGGCGGCGAGGCGCCGGGAGACGTCTTCCTTGGCAAGACGCGGCCAGCGTTCGGTGCCGTCGGGGGTGATCAGCAACACTTCATTTTCGGCGCCGCCCATCACATCGCCGGAGACATCATTGGCGACGATCCAGTCACAGCCTTTGCGAACTCGTTTCTCCACCGCGAGCTTCTCGACATCATGCGTCTCGGCGGCAAAGCCGATCACCAATGTGGGGCGACCTTTGCGCTTGTGGCTCAGCGTGCGCAGGATATCCGGATTCTCCGCCAACTGGATGGCGGGAGCCTCGCCCTGCCCTTTCAGCTTCAGCTTTTTCGGCGCGGCCTTCACCGGGCGCCAGTCGGCTACCGCGGCCACTGAGACGAACACGTCCGCCGGCAGCGCGTCTTCGCACGCTTTCAGCATGTCACGCGCGGTTTCGACCGGCACGAACGTCACACCGTCTGGTGCCTTCAGGGCGACCGGGCCCGACACGAGTGTCACGCGCGCGCCTTCGGCGGCGAGCGCAGCGGCAATCGCATAACCCTGCTTGCCGGAAGAATGGTTTGAAATGTAGCGCACAGGATCGAGCGGTTCACGCGTCGGCCCGGCGGTGACGAGGGCGTGGATACCGGCGAGCCGTTTCGACGTCGGCGTCAGCGCCGCTTCG
>JBGSKU010000319.1:0-5703 GCA_041741055.1 Hyphomonas sp. | reverse complement strand
ATCGCCAAGCTGCCCGGCGGCCGCGAGGCCTATGCGGCGGCGGTGGACCTGCACACGGCAGGCGCGGGCTACACGCCCGAGGAAATCCACGCCATCGGCCTGACGGAAGTCGCCCGCATCCGCGCCGAGATGGACACGGTCATCGCTGAAACCAGCTTCAAAGGCAGCTTTGCCGAGTTTCAGGCTTTCATGCGCTCAGACCCGCAATTCTACGCCCAGAGCGATATCGAGCTGATGGATAAGGCGAAGGAGATCACCGGCCGGATCGACGCGATCCTGCCGCTCTATTTCGGCCACTTGCCGAGCCTCGGTTACACGGTCGATCCCGTTCCGCTCTCGATTGCGCCGGGATACACGACGGGCCGCTATGTCCAGGGCGATCCCCGCGAGGCTCGCAAAGGCAGCTATCTCGTCAACACCTATGCGCTGGAGCAGCGTCCACTTTACGAACTCCCGGCCCTGTCGGCCCATGAATCCGTACCCGGCCATCACCTCCAGATCTCCATCGGTCAGGAAATGGAAGACCAGCCCCGGTTCCGGCAGGATTACTACGCCACCGCCTTCGGCGAAGGCTGGGGTCTCTATGCCGAACGCATCGCGGGCGAAGCGGGCATCTACCAGACGCCCTACGAACGTTTCGGGGCGCTCTCGATGGAAATGTGGCGCGCCTGCCGGCTCGTCGCGGATACCGGCCTGCACTGGTATGGCTGGACGCGCGAGGAAGCCGAAGCCTGCTTCTTTGACAATTCGGCCCTCGCCCCGCTGAACATCCAGACCGAGGTTACCCGCTATATCGGCTGGCCGGGCCAGGCGACCGCCTACAAGATCGGCGAACTCAAGATCCTGGCTCTGCGCGCGGAAGCCGAAGCCGCCCTCGGCGAAAAGTTCGACATCCGCGCCTTTCACGACATCGTGCTCGGCCAGGGCGCCGTGCCGCTGGATGTGCTCGACGCGCAGGTGAAAGCATGGATAGCGGCGCAAACCGCCTCCTGATCGCGCCCGCCGCCTTGTTCTTTCGTGCCCGCCACGCCAAATGGGCCCTCCATGTTTCGCTTCTTCGAACGCCGCATTGATCCGTTTCCGGAAACCCGCCCCGGCGTCCCGCCGAAGGGTTTGCGTGCCTTTGTCTGGCACTACATCCAGGATGCCGTGCCTTGGCTGATCGTCATGTCGATCCTGACAGCGATCATCGCCGTTGGCGAAGTCACGCTGTTCGGATTCCTAGGCGGCATTGTCGACTGGCTGTCCGCCGCCAATCGTGAAGGCTTCCTGGAGCGGGAAGGGGGGCGGCTCGCGCTGATGGCGGCGTTCATCCTTGTTGGCCTGCCGCTCGTCACCTTGCTGAGCGGGCTGATCACCTACCAGGGGCTGATGGGCAACGTGCCGATGAGCGCGCGCTGGCGTATGCACCGCCAGATGCTCGGCCAGTCGATGGGCTTCTTCGGCAACGAGTTCGCCGGCCGGGTTGCGACCAAAGTGATGCAGACCTCGCTCTCCGTCCGCGAAGTCGTGATGAAGGTGCTCGACGTCTTCGTCTTCATCATCGTCTATTTTGTCTCGGCCGTTGCCCTGGTCGCCTCGGCGGACCCGCGTCTCACCCTGCCGCTCATCCTGTGGGCCGTCATCTACGGCCTCGTGCTGCGGTGGTTTGTCCCCCGCCTCGGCAAGATTTCCGAGCAGCAGGCCGATGCCCGCTCCGAAATGACCGGCCGGATCGTCGATTCGTACACGAACATCCAGACGGTGAAGCTCTTCGCCCATTCCGGCCGCGAGGAAACTTACGCCCGCGACAGCATGACCGGCTTCCTCGACACGGTGTATCGCCAGATGCGCATGGTCACGGCGTTCAACTTCATCGTCTATCTCAACAATTCGATCCTGCTCTGCCTCATCGCCGGCATCGGCATCTATCTCTGGCTGGGTGATCTCGTCAGTGCCGGCGCGGTCGCTGTGGCCGTCGGGCTTGCGTTGCGCATCAAGGCCATGTCGCAATGGATCATGTGGGAGGTGGCCGGCCTCTTCGAGAATATCGGGGTCGTCTATGACGGCATGGCAATGCTTGAAAAGCCCGTCGCTGCAGCCGACGCACCGGGCGCAGCCGTCCTGGCTCCGGTGGCCGGCGACATCCGCTTCGAAGACGTCACATTTCACTATGGAAAAGGCGGCGGCCTGATCGACAATCTCACGCTTGCCATCAAGCCGGGCGAAAAGGTCGGCCTCGTTGGCCGGTCGGGCGCCGGCAAGACGACGCTGACCAACCTGCTGCTGCGCTTCTACGATACTGAAGGCGGCCGCATCCTGATCGACGGTCAGGACATTGCGAAAGTCACGCAGGAATCCCTCCGGGCACAGATCGGTGTGGTGACGCAGGACACGTCGCTGCTGCACCGTTCGATCCGCGAGAACATCGCCTATGGCCGCCCCGGCGCGACCGACGACGATATCCGGCATGCCGCCCGCAAGGCGGCTGCGCTAGAGTTCATCGAAACGCTCGAAGACGCCAAGGGCCGGCGCGGCTTCGATGCCCATTCCGGTGAGCGCGGCGTAAAACTCTCCGGCGGCCAGCGCCAGCGCATCGCCATCGCGCGCATCTTCCTGAAGGATGCGCCCATCCTGATCCTCGACGAGGCGACGTCCGCGCTCGATTCCGAAGTCGAAGCCGCCATCCAGGACCATCTCTTCCAGCTGATGGAAGGCAAGACCGTGATTGCCATCGCGCACCGTCTGTCCACCATCGCGGCCATGGACCGGCTGATCATCCTCGATGGCGGCCGCGTGGTCGAGCAGGGCACGCATGCCGAACTGGTCGAGGCGGGCGGTCTCTATGCCGAGCTTTGGGCGCGCCAGTCCGGCGGCTTCCTGGTCGCACCGGAGCCCGCCGAGGTCGCAGCGGAGTAGGGCCCCATGAAACTGACCATCGTCGAAACCGGTCTCGTGCCGCCCGCCCTCCGTGATCAGTTCCCGGACTATCCGGCGATGTTCCGGCAGATGTTCGCGGCCGCCGATGCGTCCCTCACGTTCGATACCGTATCGGTCATCAAGGGTGCGGCGCTGCCCGATCCCGCCGCGCTCGACGCGGTGCTTTACACCGGCTCACCCGCTGGCGTGTACGAGGACCATGACTGGATCGCGCCGCTGATGGAGTTCGTGCGCGCCGCCGCCACCGCCCGCACGCCGCAGATCGGCATCTGCTTCGGCCACCAGCTGATGGGCGAGGCACTCGGCGGCAAGGTCACCAAGTCCGAGAAGGGCTGGTGCGTCGGCCGGCACACCTATGAGATCGTCGACTGCCCGGTCTGGAGCGGTGGGCCCTGTCCGCCCACGCTGAACGTCGCCGCCAGCCACCAGGACCAGGTCGTGGTGAAGCCGCCGTCCGCCCGGGTGCTCGCCCGGTCCGATTTCACGCCCTATGCCGCCCTCGAATACGATGACGCGCCCGCCATCTCCTTCCAGTGCCATCCGGAGTTCTCGCCGGACTATTCGGCCGCGCTGTACGGCGCGCGCCGGGGCGTTTCATTGTCGGACGGGCAGGCGGACGCTGCCATTGCTTCGCTCGAAGCGCCGCTCGACGGGGCGCTGCTGGCCGGATGGCTTGCCCGCTTCCTGAGGGTCTCTGCCATCCGGTAAGTCCCAGACTTCCCCAATGGCGCGAAAACTGCAAAAGGAGCGCGAAGCCCGCGCTGCCTGCCTGCCGGCGCGCCAAACCCGTTCCACGGAGAGACACATGCTGCCGAAGCCGCGCACCGACATTGCCCCGAACACGCTCGAATTCGAGATCCTGCCGCTGGTGAAGCCCACCGGTTTCCGGGAATATGACGCGCGCTGGTGGTTCAATGGCATCGGCCACGAAAAGGCGCCCGAGCTGAACCTCACCGGCGTCCAGGCCCTCGGCCTCGGCATGGCGACGCTCTTCCACGAACTCGGTGTCACGCCCCGCGTGGTCACCGGCCACGATTTCCGCTCGATCAGCCAGCCCATCAAGAACGCGCTCACCCTCGGCCTCGTCGCCGGCGGCTGCGAAGTGCTTGATGTCGGCCTGGCGCTCTCGCCGATGGTCTACTGGAGCCAGTTCGAACTTGATGCAGCCTGCTGCGCCATGGTCACCGCCAGCCATAACGAGAACGGTTGGACCGGCGTCAAGATGGGCGCCAACCGTCCGCTCACGTTCGGCCCCGAAGAGATGGGCCGCCTGAAGGAAATCGTCATGGGCGGTGCCTTCGTCGAGCGCGCTGGCGGCAGCATCAAGCGCATTGACGGCATCCGCGAGAAATACATCGCCGCCATCTCCAAAGGCGTGAAACTTTCCCGCCCGATCCGCGTCATCGCGGCGTGCGGCAATGGCACGGCCGGCGCCTTCGCGGGCGACTGCCTGCGCGCCATGGGCGCCGAAGTCATCGAGATGGATTGCAACCTCGACAACACCTTTCCGAAATACAATCCGAACCCGGAAGATGCAGAGATGCTGCACGAGATGGCGAAAGCCGTGAAGGAGCTTGGCGCCGATGTGGCACTTGGCTTCGATGGCGACGGCGATCGTTGCGGCGTGGTCGACAATACCGGCGAGGAAATCTTCGCCGACAAGATCGGCCTGATGCTCGCCCGCGACCTCTCGAAGCATCACAAGAACGCGACCTTCGTGGTCGATGTGAAGTCCACCGGCCTCTACAAGACCGATCCGGTGCTGAAGGCAAACGGCGCCACGGTCGATTACTACAAGACCGGCCATTCCTACATCAAACGCCGCACCAACGAACTCGGCGCGCTCGCCGGCTTCGAGAAGTCGGGTCACTTCTTCTTCCGCCCGCCCATCGGCCTCGGCTATGATTGCGGCCTTACCGCCGCCAAGGCCGTGCTCGAAATGCTTGACCGCAACCCCGGCAAGACCATGGCCGATCTCAAGGGCGAACTCGGCGTCGCCTTCACCTCGCTCACCATGTCGCCCCATTGCGGCGACGAAGTGAAATACGGCGTTGTCGACAAGATGGTCGCCGAATACGAGGCGCTGAAAGGCGAAACCATCCTGGGACGGAAGGTCGTCGACGTGAACACGGTCAACGGCGCCCGTGTGACGCTGGAAGACGGCTCATGGGTGCTGGTGCGCGCCTCGTCGAACAAGCCGGAGCTCGTCGTCGTCGTCGAGTCCATGGCCTCGGACGCCGACATGAAGGATCTCTTCCACAAGGAAGTGAAGCCGCGCCTCGGCAAACACCCGGAAGTCGGCGCCTACAATCAGGAAATCTGAGGCTTTAAGACCAAAGCGTGAAGAGGCCGGCGAGGATCAGTCCGAGGCCGATGAAATACTTCACGCTCAGTGTCTCGCCCAGCCACAGAACCGCGAACAGCGGCACAAGCAGGTATGTTACCGCCATGAAGGAATAGGCGTAGGACAAGGGCACCGATTTCAGCACGTAGACCCAGAGGAAGGTTGCGCCGGCATAGAGCGTCATCGCCGAGATGAAGATCGGGTCGAGCACCAGCTGCTGGAAGCCATTGCCGGGATAGGCCGCGAGCCGCTGGCCGGACATCTTGAACAGGACCTGGCCGATGGCGACCAGCGCCGGCGTCAGCACCATCAGGCCGAACACATGCATCGGAATCGCTTTCATGAGCGCAGTTCCCGGGCCACCGGCTGCGGCGCTGCCGTATCGCGCTCCTCGATCGGCTGCGGGCCAAACAGCGCGCGCTCGCCGCGGGCAGGGGCCT
>JBGSKU010000318.1:0-1901 GCA_041741055.1 Hyphomonas sp. | reverse complement strand
CGGCGAGGCCTGGAGCTGGCCGCATTCGGTTTCGGTGAAGGCCTCCGAGGCGAACCAGGCCCGCAGCGACGCCTTGATCGCCCCGCGCGCGACGAGATAGCCGCGGCGGCGGGCATGGGCCTCGGGCGACCACCAGGAGGGGGTGTCGGGGGTCAGGGGTTGCTCCAGTGGGGCGAAACCATAGCGGGCCAATGCCGCAACGGCTGGCCAAACGGCGCGGAGGCGGTATATAGCGGCGCTTTCGCTCTCGCAACTCAGGAACGCCCCATGGCCGTTGAAATCGCTGCGGATATCCGCAAAGGCAACATCATCGAACACACTGACGGTCAGCTCTACGTCGTACTCAAGGCGGAATCCTTCCGTCCGGGCAAAGGCACGCCGACCACGACGATCGACATGCGCCGCATCTCGGACGGCATCAAGATTTCCAATACTTACAAGACGTCCGACAAGGTCGAGAAGGCTTATGTTGAAGAAGTCGATCACACCTATCTCTACATGGAAGGCGAGAACTACGTCTTCATGAACTCGGCCAATTACGAGCAGGTCACCGTGCCCGCCGCGATGGTGGGCGACGGCGCCCACTACCTGCAGGAAAACATGACCGTGATCCTGCAAATGTTCAACGGCGAGGCCGTTTCGGTCACCCTGCCCGCACGCATCACCGCAGAGATCGTGGAAACCGAACCGGTCGTCAAAGGTCAGACGGCGTCGGGCTCCTACAAGCCGGCGAAGCTGGACAATGGCGCGCGCATCATGGTGCCCGCCCATATCGGCGTCGGCACACGCGTGATCGTGAACACTGAGGATGGCAGCTACATGGAACGCGCCAAGGACTGAGGCGGGAACCAATCGCGCACGCCGCGCATAGACCGTCTGAAGCTTCCAAGCTTCGACATCTGAGAAACTCATCTCCAGCCGGTGCTTGCCCAGCACCGGCTGTTTTTGTCCGGGCCGTTCTCTATTGCAAGTAATACAGATCCGGAGCGCCGGAGAGGCTTTCTTAACCGAATGCGTGATATCTTTAACACCTGGTAGAAAATGGATCAGCAGACAGTCCAGTAAGGTGGAACATCGACACGGCGATGACCGACTCCAAACCCATCTTGCCACGCTCCTCGCCGCGTCTACGCACGCTGAAAGCCGCCAGGATTGTCTTCAACTCTGACTACAGCAGCTACGACGTCTTGATTCGGGATCTGTCCGACACGGGCGTCCGGCTGAAACTCGGCTCGGCATTCGCGGTGCCTGACCATTTCGATCTGATCATTCCGAACCCGAACTCGGGCAGGAAAGACCGCAAGGCCTGCGAAAAGGTCTGGCAGCGCGGCGATCAGGCCGGTGCGCGATTCCTCACGGTTTCCGCCAAACCTGAAACGACCCCGCTCCCGGAGGCGCCCCGGCTTCGCCGAAAACCGATCGGCGCTTGAGCAGCCGCGATATTGATTTCCGCTCTCACCTGACGGTAAGGCACCGGTCAGGTGGGCCCACAAAACCTCAGCAAAATGCTGATGAGGCTGACATTGCAGATCATACTCGTAGAAGACGATGCCGAACTGGTCGAGACCATCTATCTCGGTTGGCCGGATGAGACCGACCGCGTGGATTCCTTTTCCCGTTATGCGGACTTCAAGCCGGTGCTGTTCGGCGGCGGGTTCGGCGCGACCGATTGCGTCATCCTCGACATGACGCTGCCGGATGCCTCCGGCACGCAGATCATCAACGACATCCGCAGCGTCAGCGACGTTCCGATCATTGTCCTGTCGGGATGGGGCGGAACCGAATTCCGCGCCGACCTGATCAATAAGGGCATCGACGATTATGTGCTCAAGCCGCTGAGCGTGAAGGAATTGCATGCGCGCGTCGCCCGCCTGGTGCGCCGCAGCCGGCCGAGGCCGGCC
>JBGSKU010000317.1:0-4583 GCA_041741055.1 Hyphomonas sp. | reverse complement strand
GGCCAACTCGTCGGCGTTCAGGGGTTGCACCGGCAGCGTCCAGGCCGAACGCTGCGCACACGCCGACATGGCCAGTGCCAGAACCGCAAAGAGACAAGACCGGATCATGCGCTGCTCCCAGATCATGTGACTGGAAGCTGCATACAGGATCGGCAGCGCCGTGAAACCCCCGCCTTGGTAACCTGCCCGTTAACCGGCAAATCCGCGCTCGGACATCGCCGCATGCCAACGGCCGAGATTCGGCAGTTCCTTGTGCGGCGCCCACTTCATGACGCGCGCGAAACCGCAGGTGATGTAGAGCGTGATATCGGCAATGGAGAACCGGTCTGCCGCGACGAAATCATGATCGGCGAGGTGGGCATCCAGACGCTCGGCCATCTTCTTCGCAGCCTTCTCGCCCTTGGCAGCCGCTTCTGCGCTTTGCGGCACTTCCAGTGGCGCCATGGCCGGGTGCGAATTGCGGAACCAGGTCGCGAACTGGACAAACAGCATCAGCTCGATCCGCCGGTCCCACATCTCGATCAGCGCTTTTTCCTTCGGGTCCTTGCCCATCAGGTTCGGCTCCGGAAAGATGCCTTCGAAATAGGTGCAGATCGCGCGGCTCTCGGTGATGTTCGTCCCGTCGTCGAGGATCAGCGCGGGCACTTGCGAATAGGGCGACACGGCGCGGTAGTCGGCCTGCTTGTGCTCCTGCTTCATGATCGACACCTCGGCGAGTTCGACCGCGTCGAGCTTTCCTTTCGCGCGCAGGAAGTAGACGACGCGGTCCGGGTTCGGCGCCTGCGGGCTGTGATAGAGCTTCATGGGTTCCTCCGGTATTTTCTAGAATTTGCGTGTCAGCCCGAAGGTCGCGTTCAGCGGCTCTCCGGGGAAATAGCGCTCGTTACCGAACCCGACATCGGCGCGGTCGGCATAGGCTTCGTCCGTCAGGTTACGGAGGATCAGCGAGGCTTCCAGCGTGTCGGTGATGTTCCAGCCGGCGCGGGCACCGAAGACGGTGTGGCCCGGATAGGTGACCGTGTTGGCCGGATCGGTGAAGTATTCGCCGACATGTTCGACGGTCAGCGACAGCTTCAGCGCGTCGAATGCCTGCCAGTCAAGACGGGCATCGGCGAGCCATTCGGGTGCCGTGTCGATGGCATTTCCGGCGGCGATCCGCTCATTCTGTTGAGACGCGATCACAAGCCGGTCAAAGGTGTAGGTCTGGTCGCTCCAGGCGACATTGCCGCCGAGGCTCAGGCGGTCGTCGATCCGCAGCGTGGCGGCAGCTTCGATCCCCTTGTGGCGGGTAGATCCGTCCACGACATTGAGGCCGTCGGAATCGCGGAAGAAGAAGTTGTCCTTCTCCATCCAGTAGGCGGCAATGTCGAAATCCAGATGCCCGAAAAGCCCATCTCCGCGCACGCCGATTTCCACGCTGTCCAGCGTTTCGGCTTCGATCTCGCCTGCAACCTGACGGAACTGCAAACGGTAAAGGTCTGACACCTGCGGGGCGCGGCCGCCGCGCGCATAATTGGCATAGAGACTGTACCACTCGCGGTCCCAGACGAGACCGAGTTTCGGCGTGGCAATGGCGAAATCGTCCGTGCGGTCTGCCGGCACGTTGAAGCGTCCATTGATACCAGCCGGCGCGCGCGTGTCGTAGGTATAGTCATGCATCTCGCCGCGCAGGCCGGCGACCAGGAGGAAGTTGGGTGACAGCTGGTACTCAAGCTCGCCCCACAGTGCAGCGACTTGTGTGTCCACGGAATAGTTGTAGTGGACGCCTTGAGGGAAAGCCGGACTGGGGTGCGGGTTCGGCTGGACCTCTTTGAGGTAACCGGTCGCGAAGTCGGTGTCCGCACCGAAACGCCAGATGAAGGGACCGGACGCATCGAAGTCGTAACGCGCCATCAGGCCGCCGCCGGTATGGGCATTCTTCTCGACGCCGCCATAGGGCAGGAAGTGCTGCGAAAAGACCATGCCCTGGCTGTGCAGGTTGGGCGTCAGCGTCAGGCGGCCCGGTCCGAGCATGCGTTGCAGGCGGATGGCGCCGCGCGCCGACCAGGCATCGCGGAAAGCCTCGGGATTGGGATTGGTTTCGGCGAGGTCGCGGTCCTCATAGGCGCGGGGGCCCTGAATGAAGCTGGCGGTCTCCTGGTTCAGGTTCGAGGCCGAAAGCCATGCCGTGACATCCCATCCGGCGAGTTCGCGCGTGTCGGTCAGCGAGAGTTTCTGCTGCAGCGCGCCGGTCTCGTCGCGCCAGCCCTTGTCGTCGAGCAGCGACAGGTTGAGGCGCGTATTGTCCGTCAGGTTGACCGAGGCATCGCCGCGCCAGCGGTCGAGGGTGCTGTAGCTGCCGCGCACGAATTGCTCATCGGACGGCAAGGGCAGGAAGACGTTGATCAATCCGTGTACGGCGTTCGAGCCGTACTTCGCACTGCCCGGCCCGCGCACGACCTCGATCTCGCTCGCGACTTCGAAATGCGGTTCGATCAGGCTGTTGACGTTGCCGAAGGCAGGGGAGCGTGCGGGGACACCATTCTCGAGGACCAGGAAGCTGCCCTGCCCGGCGCCGCCGGTCAGCACAGGCGAACGGATCGCGATCAAGTGCTCCTGCCCTGAATTCATCTGCACGTTCACGCCCGGCGCCTGGTTCAGGATTTCGGCGGGATGGTCGGCGGCCGTCTCGGCAACCAGCGCACCACTGAGTGCGGACTGCGAGCCGGGATCGGTCGGGCGCCGGTCGCCCCAGACCTCGACCGGACTCAGGCGGCGCGGCAGGACGGAAATTTCCTCGGCCGGCGCCTCGCAGGCATTCGAGCAGGCGCAGGGTGGATTGGTGACAGCCTCGCACCGGGCCAGCTCGTCCTCATTTGACGGAGCGTCCTGCGCGAGGGCGGGCGGCGCAATCGCCGCCAGGATTGCAGCGAGTCCGAATAGCCAGTCGGCCGTCCTCACCCAGCCGCCCCCGCAAACAGCTGGTATGGCAGCGCGCCGACCACTGCCGCCGAGAGACAGGTCGCCAGCGTACCGGCCAGCAACGTGCGCCAGGCGAGGCTCAGGAAATCGTCACGGCGTTCCGGCTCGACGATCGACAGGCCGCCGATCAGGATGCCCATCGAACCGAAGTTCGCAAAGCCGCAGATGGCATGGGCGGTGATGGTGCGGGTGCGCGGATCCATTGCGTCCACCGGAATGTCAGCCAGCTGGATGAAGGCGACGAATTCGGTGAGCACGGTCTTCACGCCCATCAGCGAACCGGAACGTGCGGCTTCGTCCCACGGCACGCCGACCATGTACATCAGCGGCGCGAAGATCCAGCCCAGGATGCGCTCGATGGAGAGCGGCGCGCCGAGCACGTCGGGGAACACGCCGAGGCCGGCATTGACGAGCCAGAGCAACGCAAGCGCGGCGATCAGCATCGTGGCAATGTTGAACACGATCTTCAGGCCGTCCGTCGCACCGGTCGAGAAGGCGTCCATCGTGGAGGCGTAATTGAAATCCGGATTCTGCACGCGCTGGTCAGCCGGCGTGGTTTCCGGGATCATGGTCAGCGCCACGGCCACGGCGGCAGGCGCCGCCATGATGGACGCGGTCAGCAGCTGGGCCAGCGGATTGGCCATCTTGCCCTCAAGGAACGCTCCGTACACGACCAGAACCGAGCCGGCGATGGTGGCGAAGCCGGCGGTCATCATGATCAACAGTTCCGAGCGTGTCATGCCCTTCACGTAGGGCCGGATCAGGACCGGCGCTTCGGTCATGCCCATGAACACGTTGGCCGAAACGGCGAGCGACGTGGCCCCGCCGAGGCCCATCGTGCGGCGGAACACAGCGGCAAAGCCGTTGGTGATCCAGCGCAGGATGCGCCAGTGCCAGAGCATGGCGGAGAGCGCCGCGACGACGATGATGATGGGCAGGATCTGGAAGAAGAACAGCGGCGGCGCCGATCCGCCGATCAGCTCGCTGGCGGCCGCATTGTCGCCGACATAGCCGAACACGAAACTGGTGCCGGCGCGCGTGGCCGCCTGCAAGCCGCTGACCACGTCATTCGCCTTGAACAGGATCTGCCGCACCACCGGAATGCCGAACAGGATCAGCGCGAAGGCGAATTGCATCACCGTGGCGCCCAGCACGATCTTCCACGGGAAGAGTTTCTTCTTCTCGGAAACCAGCCAGCAAATCGCGTAGATCAACGCCATGCCCAGAAGCGCGCGGCCGTTGTCCCATCCCCATTCAAAACCTGCCGGCATGGACACCTGCACCTCCCGCTTATTGGAACCCGGTACAAGGCTTAGCGGCGTGTCTGTCGAATGGAAAGCGGGCAACGGCAAAAGCCGGGTTTCCCGCCGCGGCTGCATTGAGGACAGGCTGGCTAGCCCGCAGGGCGAGTTGCGTTGACGCGCAGGCGTGATTGCCGGACGCAGTCTGTAACCGGTTTCCGAAGGATGTTGCGCGAATGCTGAGGCGGGCCGCCTGCCTGACATTCACCTTGCTGACCGCGTGCGCGGCGGAGACGCCCGGGATTCCGGCGCCGGAAGCCCATGAGCCGACGCTCGCCAGCGTGGTGCTGGCAGAAAGCGGGCAGGCTCATTCAGGGCCGG
>JBGSKU010000316.1:0-7607 GCA_041741055.1 Hyphomonas sp. | reverse complement strand
CCGATCTCGTGCGGGCCATGTCGCCCTGCAGCGCGAACTCTGCGCCTCCGATCACCAGCCTGGCCTTGGTGTTGCGCACGGCCAGCGCCGTCAGATCAGCCTCGCCGGCGGCATCGAGGCTGGCGATGTCGATCGGCGCTTCCAGGAACGGTGTCAGGTTGGCGGTCAGCGCGGGGCTGGTCAGACGGAACGGGCGAAAGCCTTCGCCGGTCAGTGCACGTTCCAGTTCCAGCTCGACATGGCCCTTGAAAACGCCGGTGCCGAGCGATTCCAATGTCAGCTTCAGCCGGTCATCCGGCCGGCCATAGGTGCCCGCGATGTGAAGGTCGGTCACCGGATGCGTCCCGCTCGCCAGGCTCAGCGTGCCGGGGCCGCTATCGACTTTCAAGCCCACCTCTTCGATCCCGCTCGCCTGAGTGAAGCCGATCGAAACCTCGAACGTGGAGTCGAGCCCTTCGGAACCGTCGCCGCCCAGCCCTGTCCGGTGGATGAGTTCCCCCAGCGGCCAGTCGGCCACGCCGAGTTCGGCCAGCATCCGCGTACCGCGCTCGCTGGTCTGCATCCGGATGGCGATGCCGCCCGGAAGACCGTCGCCGAGCCCGCTGCCCGAAACGGTCCAGGTCAGCCCGTCGTTCGTGCGGGTCAGCTCGCTGGTCGTGTGCTGCATGGTGCCGAGCTCCGCAAGGGCCGCATCGCGCACCCGCAGCTCGAACCCGTCCAGACGAAGCGACTCGAAGGTCAGCTTTTCGTCGGTCTGCTTCAGTGCCACCAGCCATTCGGGCAGGACCGTGTTGGCATAGTCCATCCAGCCCTGAGGCGTCGTCGGCAATTGCCGTGCTTTCAGTTCCGGCAAGGGATCGCCGCCGAGCGTCCAGAGATTGCCTGACTTGTGGTCAAGCCCGATCCATCCGTCGCGCAGATTGAGCCGCAGCACCTCCACCTTGCCCATGACCAGCGCCGAGGCCGACAGCACGATGTCGGCGTTCTTCGCTTCCGCAGCCGGGCGGCCTTCCGCATCGAACAGGCGCACATCACGCGCCGTCACCTGCACCCGTTTCGATTGGGGTGACCATTCCAGTTGGAGGGTGCCAATCGATACATCGCGTCCCTCGCGCGCGTCCGACAGCGCATGTTCGACATCATCCCGGAATGGCGACAGATCGAGCGGACCGCTGGACAGTCTCAGCAAGAGCAGTCCGCTGGCCGCCATGAGCACCAGGACGAGAGCCCCGAAGATCTCCATGATGACAATCGATGCGGTCTGGCGGACCAAACGGTGGCTCCTCAAAAATCCCGGTATTGCCGAAGGTCCATAGGCACATAGAAACTATAATTACGTGAACAGGTCCCGGCCATAGGAGCAATACATGAGCACTGAGTTGAAACCCGGCGACAAGGCACCCGCCTTTACCCTTGAGACGACCGCCGGCCCCAAGCGTCTTAAGGACTTCGCGGGCCAGCACCTGGTGCTCTATTTCTACCCCAAGGACGACACGCCCGGTTGCACGCTGGAAGCGCAGGATTTCACCGCCCACGCCGCCGCCTTCCGCGAGGCCGGCGCGAGCGTGCTGGGCGTCTCTCGCGATCCCCTGTCGAAGCACGAGAAGTTCGCCGCCAAATACCAGCTCGACGTCCTGCTCGGCAGCGACGAGGCCGGCGACGTTTCCAATTCCTATGGCACATGGGAGGAGAAATCGATGTACGGCCGCACCTACATGGGCATGGCGCGCCGGACCTTCCTGATCGGGCCCACCGGAAAGATCGTCCGTGTCTGGCCTAAAGTGAAGGTCAAGGGGCATGCGGAGGATGTGTTGGCCGCGCTCAAGGAATGACTGGTTAGAGGTCGCTTTTGCCCTGCCGGCGCCGAAACTTTCAGCAAGTTAATGAGAAGTTTACGCTAAGCTGCGAACATTGCCTAAAAATATGACATGCAGGGGTTTCACCCCCGGTCGAATTGGGTATGTATGACGCGGGGAATGGGAAGCCGGCTGCAGGGGATTCTGCAGCAACAAGAGTAGTTTCCAACTTACGGGTAGCTTGAATGGCGAAGTGGAGTTCGAACCTCAAGGCGACGTTCGATCGTGCCTTTCCTGAGCGCCAGATCTATCACCGCAGCGGTGGCACCGTCCGCTATATTTCCGTCTCTCCCTGGCAGCAGGCCATGATGGCCGCCGGCGCTACCGCAATCGCCGGCTGGACCATTTTCGCAACCGCGAGCTTCGTGTTCGGCGGCGGCGAAACAACCGTTGCCGGCGGCGAAGGCAAGGAACTCGCGAAATACGAGCGCTGGGTGCAGGATCTGCGCGCACGTGAATCGCTCCAGCGGACGCTTCTGGAAGAACGCTCCAAGGAAACCGCAGACCTTGAGAAGAAGCAGAAGGCGCTCGAAGACCTTCTGAACGAAATGCGCGAGGATGACGGCCAGAAACTGTCGGCCCTCGAAGGCGACGGCGCAGACATCCTGGTCGAGGCCTCGATCGAGGAAGCCGACCGCCGCCAGTCGCGCGACGGCTACATGATCACCGCCGGGCTCGGCGTCCAGGCGCCGCGCGGCACCCCCAAGGCGATCGAACAGGACATCTACCGGCTGTTCGACCTGATGGAAGACCATGCCGCCGAGCGCGCCGAACGGGCCCGCGGCGTTATCATGCTTACAGCCGTCGGCACGGACAACATGATCACCAGCGGCGGCGTCGGCGGCCCGGAAGTGTCGATGGGTGCCCTCACGTCTTCGACCGAATGGGCCGTTGGCGATCAGGACTTCATGACGCGGATCTTCCAGGCCCGCGCCCGCATCGCCGAGATGAAACATTACGAGCGGATGGTGGAAAGCCTGCCGCTGGGACAGCCGGTTGGCGTGGCCTATCGCTATACCAGCCCCTATGGCATCCGCATCGACCCCTTCACGAAGCGTCCGCAGCCGCACATGGGCGTCGATCTTGCCGCCTATCGCGATGCACCGATCATCACCACCGGTCCCGGCACCGTGACCTATGCCGGTCCACGTTCCGGCTATGGCATGCTGGTCGAGGTTGATCACGGCCACGGCTTCAAGTCGCGCTACGGTCACTTGCGGTCGATCACCGTTTCGAAAGGTGATACGGTTGAACTCGGTGATCTGGTCGGCCGCATGGGCTCAACCGGACGCAGTACCGGTGATCACCTTCACTACGAAGTGTGGTACAATGGTAAACCATACGACCCCAACAAATTCCTGAAAGCAGGCCGTCATGTTCACAAAGCATAACAAAACCCCGGATACCGCACCCGTTGAGCCGCCGAAAACGGCCGCAGCGCAGGATGCCATCCGTGGCGCAGCGATGAAGACCGCTGCGCGCGCCGCTTCGATCATCTGCGCCGACATGAAAATCAACGGCTCGGTGACCTCGGAAGGTTCACTCCAGATCGACGGCATCGTCGATGGCGACGTGTCGGCCACCGACATCACGATTGGCGCTTCGGGCCAGATCACCGGCGAAGTCAAAGCCGAAGTCGTCAAGGTCAAGGGCAAGATCAAGGGCTCCATCCGCGCTCGCAAGGTCGAGCTGGAGACCGGCGCACACGTAAAGGGCGATATCGTCCACTCGTCGCTGCAGATCCAGTCGAACGCCGTGTTCGAGGGCCAGGTGAAGCACGCTGACGATCCGCTGCGCGAAACCGGCCCCGTGGCCGCCACCGAGAACAAGTCGATGTCCTCGTCGTCGCCGGCGCCCAGCGCATTCGGCATCTCGACCCAGCCGAGCTGACGGCCCGGTTCAAGAACCAGACTTCAGAACGCCGGCCTCACACGCCGGCGTTTTTGCTTGTGGCATTCATCCCGGCCCGGGCCGGCGCCATCTGGCATGAGCCCAAAGGGACCAAACCTTGCCTGCTCCGGAGCCGAAACGACAAAGCCCCGGACCGAGGTCCGGGGCTTTGCGATGAGATAGCCTGAAGGCCTTTGCCTATCACACCGGCTGGGCGTTCTTGCACTGCGGCGTATCCTCGAACTTCTGGCGGCCGGCTTTCAGACGCTCGGTGACCGTCTTGCAGCCCTCCGGCATCCGCTCGTCGCCCAGACCTGCGAGCTTCTTGCAGATCTTGTCTTCGTTCACGAGGTTCATCACAGCGGCCTGGACTTCGAAACAGACCAGCGCGTCCTTGGTGTCTTCTTCGGACTGCATGAACGCGAGCCAGCTGCGACCGCCCGAATTGCCCGCCTGACGGAAGGCTTCACGGGCGCCGGCACGGTCACCGCGCTCGAAGCGCGACTGGCCGATACGCACCCAGATGGTGCCACGATCCTTGACGCCGCCGAGCTTGAGCGCCTGCTGAAGGGCGTCCTCGGTTTCTTTCCATTTCTGCAGTTCGCTGTAGGAGGCGCCGAGGCGCTCATACATTGCGCCGCCGCCACCCATTTCAGCCGCCTGGCGGATCACCGGGATCGCTTTTTCGTGCTCGCGGGCAACCTGGTAGAAGTCAGCCAGAAGCGACATCTTCTCGACCGTCTTCTTGACCCGGCCAGCGTTCATTTCCTTCTCGAGGACCTTCGCGGCGTAATAAGGCGCGTTGAAACGGTTGTAGAAGTTCACGATCCGCATGAGTTCGTCTTCGGTTTTCAGCAGACCGCCAAGATACATGGCCTTCTGGACCTCGAACGCCTTGCGCTCTTCGTTGGCCGCAAAGTAGTTGCCTGCGATCGCATCCCAGTATTTGCGCTCGGTCGGGTTGCGGTCCACCAGCACTTCCAGGATTTCAGCGAGTTTCGCTTTCTCGCCGGCATCGTTGTAGAGGAACACAAGCAGGTCATAGAGCTGCTGGTCGAACTTGGCGCCATCATCGGCGCGCACTTGCTCGGCCCAGCGGATGGCTTCCTTGTAGTTGTCGATGCGCTGGTAGAGCACCGCGAGCTGCCACTTCTGCGTACGGTCCGGCTTTCCGCCTGCGGCCTGCCATTTCTTCATGTAGTCCAGCGCGGTCTTGGTATCTTCCATCTGCAGATAGATCTGCGCGATGTTGTAATAGGTCTGCGCGATGTCGGACGGCGGAACGTAGCCCTTGTTGATGGCGTCCAGCAGGTCCTTGACGGCGCCCTGACGGTCACCTTTCTCGATCTTGATGTAGGCCGAGATACGGATCACGGCGCTTTCTTCGTAGCAGTTCAGCTGCATGCCCCGCAGCTGGTTGATCTTCGCCAGCGCGGTGTCGAAATCCTTGTTGGTGATCGCGGCCTGTTCGGCCTCGAGATAGATCTGGCCCGTTTTCGAACTGAACTGAGTTTCCTCGCAGCCCTGGGCGAGCGCACTGCCCGCTCCCATGAGACCAAGGATGCCAGCCGTCACTGCGCCTTTGAGGAAAACTTTCAGTCGCATCATTCTCTCTCCTGTCCGCTTTTCAGCGGCAAACTCTTTTACTTGCCAAACTGCCTGTGCGGCGAAGCGCCGGGAGGGCAGCGGAGGAAGGCGGGCGGCGATCCGGATGATCGGCCGCCCGGCCCTGGATGGAGGCCTACTGGATATTGAATTCCAGCGGGTAGACCACGTTACGGCGCTCGACCGCCTTGCCGCGGACGATCTTCGGCGCGAACTCGACCCTCGAAACGGCCCGTTCAGCTTCCGACTTGAAAACGGAGTCCGAGCATGTCGCCTGCACATTGTACGGCTTGCCGCGGGTATCCACGTCAAAGCGCACGTCGCACTTGCCCGACAGGCCGCGCTCCTGGGCGCGCTGCGGGTAGGACGGCGTCGGCGGGCGGATCGGCTGAGCGTCACGGTCCGACACGGCCACCGGATCGATCGCGAGCGATTTCATCTTGCCGAGATCAAGGCCGGTCGGAACAGCACCGTCGATTTTCGGAGTCGGCAGGTTGATGCTCGACTTGGTGGCCGACTGTTTCGGCGGCGGGGGCGGTTTGGCGGCGGAGTCGATCCGCTGCGGCTTCGCCCGTTGCCGGGTCCGGACGTCGGAGTCCTGCTTCTGAGGCGTAATCGCGGCGAGCACACGGGTCTCCCCGCTCGCCAGTTTCAACTCCTTGACCGAAATCAGGGCGTTCATCAGCATGAAGATCGCCAGAACGATCGGAACCGCGATCGCCGTGGCAACCAGGAACCGCATGAAGGGACTGTTGAACATCGCTGCGCTCCTTAACCGTTCGTCTTGGCGGAGATGTTGATCACCGTGGCGCCATCAATCTTGTTGATGGCCTCCATGACATCCACCATCACGCCGGCGTCCGAATTCACATCCGCCTGGATCACGATCTCGCCCCGCGGGTTGTCGAGACGCATGTCCTTGATGGTGAAGGCCACCTCAGCCGGCGCGATCTTTTTCTTGTCGATAAAGACGTCGCTGTTGGCATCGATGGCGATCAGGATCGCCAAGGGCTTCGCCGTTGCCTTGTTGTCCACGTCCGGACGGACGATTGCGACGCCCGGCTCCTTGATGAACTGCGCGGTCACGATGAAGAAGATCAGAAGGATGAACACCACGTCCAGCATGGGCGTGAGGTCAATCTCGCTGCTCGTCTCCGCATATTCACGTCTTGCACGTGCCATTGTCTGTCGTCTCCCGCGCTCAGGTCTGGGTGATGAGGATGTTCACGCGGTCCCGGAAGCCCGCGTTGTAGGCCTCATCCCGGATTTGCACCACCACGCCGCTTTTCGCTTTGGGGTGAGCTTGGATGATAACGGCACTATTGGGCGATTCTGCGACGACCCGTTCGATGTTCGCCCGGACCGAGCTGATGTCGGTGGCCCGGCCATTGACGTAGATCAGGTTCGATTCCTCGACGAGGATCAGAATTGCGGGAACAGGCTCTTGCTCCTGCTGGTCAGGTGGCGACGGCGGCGGCGGCGGTTCGAGGCCAATGGCCTCTTCCCGGGCAAACGTCGACGTCACGATGAAGAAGATCAGCAGGATGAACACCACGTCCAGCATCGGGGTCAGGTCGACCTCGGCCGAATCCGACTTTCTCACTTTACGTCCGCGCATCAGTCGATCTCCATCGAATCTTCGACCCGCTGAACCGACCGGTTGACGGTGCGGTCCATACCGGACGTGAACAGGATACCGGACAGCGAAGCGACCATGCCGGCCATCGTCGGGATCGTGGCGCGCGAAACGCCGGCCGACATGGCCTTCGCGTCTGCACCCGCCGTGATCGCCATGATGTCGAACACCGCCACCATGCCCGTCACCGTGCCGAGCAGACCCAGCAGCGGCGCGAGCGCCACCATGGCTTTGGTCAACTGAACGTTCTGTTCAGCTTTTGCCCGGACTTCGGAGACCAGCTTTTCGCGCACCCAGTGTGCGAGTTTGGATTTCCGGTCGGAGCGCGAACGCCACTCCGCAATCGCTTCAGCAGCAATCTGCTTGTGCGCGAACCGGAAGTAAAACAGCCGTTCCAGGATCAGGGCCCACATGACGAATGTCGCCGCCATGATGACCAGCAGCACAGGGCCGCCGCGATCCAGAAAGGCCTGTAGCTCACCAAAACCCATTCGGGTTACTCCTCCAGGGGGTGGAGGAGGACAGGCTTACGCCCGTCCCCCGTGAACTGCTTCCATCTTCTCGGCGATGAGGCCAGCGGCCTGTTCGTCGAGCATCTGCTGGTTGGTGCGAGCCATCGA
>JBGSKU010000315.1:0-4358 GCA_041741055.1 Hyphomonas sp. | reverse complement strand
CGGAGCGCTCCATCGCTTCAAGGAATTCCCAGGTCAGGAACGGATCGTAGGGTAGGCCCGGCGGGTTTGCGACCGCGTTCCAGGCCGCCGGGTCCACGGCCGCGAAGGTGTTGATCTGGCTGAGGCGAGGATTGACGGCGTCCATGCCCTGAACTTAAGGCGCCGCAAGCGCCGGGTCGATATGCTCGAAGATGATTGCCGGATTGTAAGGCCGCGCGGCCGCCAGATCGGCCTCGCTACGAACGGTCCAGACCACGAAGGGCAGACCGGCCGCATCGGCCAGCGCAGCCGCCCGCGCCGTATCGGTGTAATGGACCGCCAGATAGTTGATCCCGTCGCGGATGGCACGCTGGACGGTCTCATCGAACCGCGCCTCGCCCGCATGCACCACCGGCAACACCAGCTGCCCGCGCATCATTGTCGACGGCAGGGCGCGAACGGCCTCTTCGGAAAAGCTCATCGCCGCAGCGGGCCCCCGCCAGCCCGCCAGCCGGTCAGTGATCGTCTGCGCGAAGCGGGCCGGATCGGTCGTGCCGTCGATTTTCAACTCGCAGAGCAGCGGCAGATCATTCGGCCAGACGTCCAGCAGGTCGTCGAAGGTGGGGATCTGCTCATCGCCGCCCTTGATCCGCACGGCCTTCAGCCGATCAGCGCCGAAGGTTTCAAACACGCCGCTCTCGGCCGTCATCCGGTCCAGCAGCGAGTCGTGGAATATCATGGCGGTCCCGTCGGACGCGGGCCGCACGTCGAACTCGATGCCCAGTCCGGCTTTTGCCGCTGCCCGGAACCCCGCCAGCGAATTCTCGGGCGGGCCGTCCTTCAGCCAGAGCCCGCGGTGGGCGTAGGCATAGGCCTTGAGGTCGAACGCGTTCGCCATGGCTCAGCCGATCTCGAAGACGCCGTCCACTTCGACGGCCACACCCAGAGGCAGCGTGGGGCAGGCGACGGCCGAGCGGGCATGCTTGCCGGCCTCGCCGAACACTTCGACCATCAGGTCCGAACAGCCATTCACGACCTGCGGGATATCCACAAAGGTCGGCGCGCAGTTCACGAAACCGCCGAGCTTCACGACCCGTTTGATGCGCGACAGCTCGCCCACGGCAGCCTTGCACTGGGCGATCAGGTTGATCCCGCAGATGCGGGCGGCATGCTGGCCCGCCGAAAGCTCCATGTCGTCGCCCAGACGGCCGAGGATGCGGCCCTCGGTCGTCGCGCTGACCTGGCCGGAGACGTAGAGCAGGTTGCCCGTGATCACGTAGGGCACATAGGTCGCGACGGGCTTCATCGGCGCGGGCAGCACAATGCCGAGGGCGTCGAGTTTGGCTTCGGGGGTGGACATGGGCAGGCTCCGTGATCTGGTTCGCGCACCGTCCTAGCCTGCGCGGCCCGGCAAGTCAGCCCTTGTCCTTGCGCGCCATCTTCGCCGCGCGTCCGGTGATCACGGCGTCCCGTCCGTACTTGGCGCGCGCTTTGTCCGAGGCGCGCTCGGCGGCGGCGCGCTTCGCGACTTTCGGATCGATCAGGTCCACGCCGTCAGCCTTGTAGGCGGAGAGGCCCGACAGGCCCACACCGATCAGCCGGTACCGGACTTTTCCGTTGGCCTCCTTGGCCAGCAACGGCCGCGCGGTGCGGAACACTTCCTGTGCCAGCTGGGTCGGTTCGTGAAGCGAGATCCGGCGCGTGACCGGTTTGAAATCGGAGGTCTTCAGCTTCAGCGTCACGACCACGCCGACGACGCCTTCGGCCTTCGCCCGGTCGGCGGTTTTTACGCTGAGGCGCCAGAGATGATCTTCGAGCACGGAGAGGTCGCTGGTGTCCTCGAAGAAGGTCGTCTCGCTGGAAACCGACTTGCGTTCGTCATGCGCGCTGACAGGCCGGTTGTCGCGGCCATGAGCGCAGCGCTTCAGCCAGTCACCGGTTTCTCCATAGCGCCGGATCAGGTCCTTGAGCTCCGCACGCTGAAGATCGGCCACGACGTGAAATCCGTCGCGGTTCAGGGACTCGGCGAATTTGGGGCCGACGCCGTGCAGGAAGCCAACCGGCTTGTCGGCGAGAAAGTCTTCCGCATCTTCCGGCGCCAGCACGGCAAAGCCGCGGGGCTTATCGAGTTCACTGGCCGTCTTGGCCAGGAACTTGTTGGCAGACAGTCCGATGGAAACGGTGACGCCTACCTGTTGCTCGACGTCGAGCGCCAGCCGCGCCAGGCTGGCCGCCGGCGGCACGCCATGCAGGCGCTCGGTGCCTGAGAGGTCGAGATACGCTTCGTCGATCGACACCGGCTGTACGAGCGGTGTGAGTTCGTCCATCCGCGCACGGATGGCGCGGCCCGCCTCGTGGTACTTGCGGAAGTCGGGCGGCACGACCACCGCCTCGGGGCAGAGTTTCAGCGCCTTGAACATGGGCATGGCCGAGCGCACCCCGTAGAGCCGGGCCATGTAGCAGCAGGTCGTCACGACGCCCCGCGTGCCCCCGCCGACGATCAGCGGCTTGTCCCGCAATGCCGGATTGTCACGTTTCTCCACCGCCGCGTAGAAGGCATCGCAATCGATATGGGCAATGGTCAGCGAATCGAGTCTCGGGTGGCTGACCACACGCAGGCGGCCACAGGCCGGGCAGCGCTCGAAATCCTCTGTCTTTACAGCGAGACAATCGCGGCAGAGGGTTGTCATTGCTCGGTTTTCCCGCCCTTTTGATGAATTGCCGCAAACGTGCCGC
The DNA here is from genome assembly GCA_041741055.1 of Hyphomonas sp. Taxonomy (GTDB): domain Bacteria; phylum Pseudomonadota; class Alphaproteobacteria; order Caulobacterales; family Hyphomonadaceae; genus Hyphomonas. The sequence goes on along the minus strand of JBGSKU010000315.1, from coordinate 1,643 downwards.
CGGACTGGCATAAATGCGTGTTAACTTTTGACAGTATAACTGAAAATCACGGGTCGGTATCCGCGCGAATCGTCAGCAAACTCGAGTAACATGTCCAAAGATCGTTCCAGAACAGTGTTGGTGGTTGAGGACAATGAACTCAACATGCGCCTGTTTTGCGACCTGTTGGGTGCTTACGGCTTCAAGACATTCCAGTGCCGCGACGGCGCCAAGGCGGTGGAAATCGCCCGCAAGGAGCTGCCTGACCTCATCATCATGGACATCCAGCTGCCGGAAGTGTCGGGGCTCGACATCACCCGCTGGCTGAAGGACGACAAGAAGGTCGCGCACATCCCGGTGCTCGCAGTGACAGCCTTTGCGATGCGTACGGACGAACAGCGCGTGCGTGAAGCCGGCTGCGAGGGCTATCTTTCCAAGCCCATCCAGATCGCATCCTTCATTCGGGCGGTGGAAGCACTGATGCCGAAAGAGGCGGCATGAGCGCACGGATCCTGGTTGTCGATGATATCGAAGCGAACCGGCGGCTCCTGCAAGCCAAGCTGGAAGCGCAGTACCATTCCGTGCTTCTCGCGAGCAGCGGCCCTCAGGCGCTCGAAATCGCCAACGCGCATGATCCCGAGATCATTCTGCTGGACGTGATGATGCCCGGTATGGACGGCTACGAAGTCTGCCGTCGACTCAAGGCCAATCCGGTCACCAGTCACATTCCCGTCGTCATGGTTACGGCGCTCAGCGATGCGGAAGACCGGGTGCGCGGCCTTGATGCGGGTGCGGAGGATTTCCTCACCAAGCCGGTCGATGATTTTCTGCTGAATTCGCGCGTCAGTACGCTGATGCGTTACAATGCTGTCACGTCCGAGCTTCGGAAGCGCGAGGCGAGCGGGCTCAAGACCGGCGCGGTCGAAGCGGCGCTCGTGAACGAAGCGAACGTTTCCGCCCGGGTCTTCCTGATCGACGACAATCCGCGCAGTTCCTCCCGCATCGCCGGAATGCTGCGCGAACAGGGCCATCGGGTCATGACGCTTCTGGAATCGGGAAGCATGGGAGATCTGGCTAAAGAACGCACCGATGTGTTGCTCGTCTCCCTGCTGTGCACCTCCTTCGATCCGCTGAAACTATGTGCGCATTTCAAGACCAGCGATGTGACGCGCGCCGTATCGATCCTTCTCATCTGCGATCCGCTGGAGCGCGCCAAGGCGGTTAAAGGCCTCGAGATAGGTGCCAGCGACGTGATCATGGCTCCGATCGACAGACAGGAACTGCTCGCCCGCGTGCGCACCCAGACCCGCCGAACGCGCTATGTCGAGATTCTGCGCGAGCGCGTCGACCGCGGCCTCGAACTCTCGGTGATCGACCAGCTCACGGGCCTCTACAATCGCCGTTACATGAACAACCAGCTGCAGCAGTTCATGCACCGCGCGGTGATCGGCAACAAACCCTTGTCGGTGATGATGCTCGACATCGACCATTTCAAACACATCAACGACACCTACGGTCACCAGGCAGGTGACGAGGTGTTGCAGGAAATCGCCGAACGTCTGCGCCAGAACGTGCGTCCGATGGACGTCGTCTGCCGGCCCGGCGGCGAGGAGTTCCTGGTGATCCTGCCCGACACGCCCGGCGATATGGCCTGCGCGGCCGCA
>JBGSKU010000314.1:0-3405 GCA_041741055.1 Hyphomonas sp. | reverse complement strand
ATCTGGCTGACGGCGGCGGCGCCCAGTTCGGTCGGGGCCGTGGTCAGCGCTTCGGTGACCGTCTTGTCGACCCCCACCCAATCGGCGAGGAGCTGGGGCAGCTGAAGGGCCGCAACGCCGGCTCCGGCAAGGCCGAGGCCTCCGACCACAAAGCGGCGCATCATCTTCTGCTGGCGAACCCGGCTCATTACCTGGCGGGTGAACGGCTGCGCCGGCAGCGCATTGTCTTCGACCATGAAGAGGTCGGAGAGGTCTTTGTAGGCATCCTGTTCACGCATGATCATCACTCCATCACGCCACGTTGGCATTTTCAAGGCGGGTCCGTAGCAAGGCGACTCCCCGCAGGACGTGTGACTTTACAGTTCCCAGAGGCCAGCCGGTCACTTCGGCCGCTTCCTGGTGGGTCAGTCCCGTGGCGACACACAGCACGACACATACGCGCTGGGCCTCGCTGAGGGATTCAAGGGCGCGGGTGAGGTCCATCCGCATCTCGTGCTGGTCCGCCGAGCGATCAAACGGAATGATTTCCGCGGTCTCGTCGAACTCGATTTCCATCTTCTGCCGGCGGCGCCATTGAAGGAACTCCCTCCAGCAGATGGTGCAGATCCAGGAGCTGAACGTCCCTCCGGCATAAGTGGCGATTTTCTGCCATGCCGTGAGGAACGTCGCCTGGGCTATGTCGTCGCCTTGGGCTTCCGAGCCGGTGAGGCGCCGCGCCATCCCCCGCACCTTGCCCTGGTGGCGGCGCACGAGCTCGGCGAACGATGCCTCGTTTCCTCGTGCGGCCGCATGGGCCAGATCAGGGTCGCTGCGCATGTCTCGTCCTCCCGACGCGACCAGCCAGAGCTCAGGCCTCTGACTTGCCACGACCGAACGCCCACAGTCCGATATACGCGATACCGAGGAAGATGGGGAAGGTTGCAACACCCAGCATCGGGGTCAGGGCATCGGAGTCTTCCATTCCGATCACTCCACCGAGGACGGCGAAGGCGGCGCCGAAAGCGAGGAAGAGGACACCGCGGCGAAGGTCGGCGCGGACGGGGTCGGTCACCATGGACATACGGTCCATCAGCTCCGGCGAGAGGGGCTGGCCCTTGTCGATGGCGAGGCGGATGGTTTCGTGGATGGTCAGGCGCTTGCGGCCGTTGAAGTAGCTGACAAGCCACACAATGCCGACGACCATGCCGAACATCGAGATTGGGACGAAAATTTCCTCACCCATTTGGGTCTCCGTTTCAGGTTCTACCAGCACAATTGCTGGTGTTCATGCCCGTAAGATGCAGCCACGGGCGGATATGGATGCAGCGGGGATGAATTATTTTCCGGGAGTCCGCCGGATGGCCCCGATGCAGGCTTCGGCTTGCCCCGGCGGGCGCTGCCGCTTAGGTGCGGGGGCATGGTGAAGTTGAAGTCCAAAGCCAAACGCAAGGGGCACGTGCCGGCGGACCTGTCGACCCCGGCGGGCCGCGCCCGGGCGCGCCGCGAGCTGATCTGGGGAGATCACGGCTTCCTTCGGGCCCGGTTCAGCAACCTGCACCAGATTTCCCCCGAGATGTGGCGCTCGAACCAGCCTTCGCCCCGCCAGGTGCTGGCCCATGCCAGCGAACGGGGCATCCGCACCATCCTGAACCTGAGGGGCGCGACCACCAAGGGCTATTACCTGCTGGAGAAGGAAGCCTGCGAGCAGGCGGGGATCGAACTGGTCGATTTCCAGGTGTTTTCACGCGATCCCCCCACGCGGGAGACGATTTTTGCCGCCCGGGACCTGTTCGAGCGGATCGAATACCCGGCGCTGATGCACTGCAAGTCCGGCGCAGACCGGGCCGGGGTGATGGCGGTCCTGTACAAGCTGCTGCGCGAGCGGGTGCCCTATGAAGAGGCGGCGGAGCAGCTTTCGGGCAAATACCTGCACGTGCGCCAGGGCAAGACCGGGGTGCTGGATGCCTTCATCGAGAGCTATGCCGCCTACAATGCCGGGCGCCCGAGGGGCCAATGGAAGCCGTTCCTGGACTGGGTGGCGGAGGATTATGACCGCCCGGCGGTCAAGGAAGCCTTTGCCCGCAAGCTGGGCAGGGGACTGCAACTGGATGCCTTGCTCGGCCGGGAATAGCTTTTCAGTCGCCGGAAATCGTGCGAGCACTCCGCTTGCGTGTTGCCCGGAGGGTGTCGAATGCGGGTCTTGATCGTTTCGGCGGCGGCGATGGCTGTCCTGTCCGGATGCGGCGGACTCGGCCGCCCCTCGGACAAGCAGGTCCTCGTTGCAACCTGCCTTGAGCAGGGTGAGGCCGAAGCAACCTGCAATTGTGTCGTCGGGGCGCTCGAGAAAAACCTCGATCCGGCGCGTCTGAAAGCGGTCGCCCAAGCCGTCGGACGCGACAAGCAGGATATGCAGGACTACCTGAACTCGCTTCCGGAGGAGGATCTGCTTGCCTTCTCCGCGATTACAAACGACCTTGAGGCCTGCGGCGAAGCTGCACCGAAGGGGGCATAAGGACAGGCAGACCGGGGAGCGGCCCGGAGCCTGAAACATTGAATACGCAGGACGTGCCGCTCACCGGCGCACGGCCCCGCAACAGGACGGAACCAAGAAGGGGATCCTAATGAAGTTCATTATCATCAACAGTTTCCGGATCATGGTGTATGTGGCCTATATCGCCATCATCGTGGCCGGCATTGCCCTTGGCATTTACCAGAAGGGTGAATTCACCGGCGAACTGATCGGCCTGACCGGTCCGCTGGCCCAGGTGGCTGACTTTGCCGTGTTCAGCTTCGGTGGCTGGGTTGCGGCCAGCATCGTCTGCGGCCTGATCGTCACGCTGATGGATATCCGCGACGACATCAACGACCGCCTGCCGGATGCCCGCCGGGACATGTAATGCCGGCCGCCGGGCACGAATGATGAAACGATCTGGACCGCCGGTCATGCCGGCGGTCTTTTCATGGGAGGAAACCTGAAGTGACACCTGTTGCAATCTCGGCGCTCTACATCGCCGCCAATATCCTTTTGCTGTGGTATCTGTCCTTCCGCGTGATCGGGCGCCGGCAAAGCGCCCGGGTCTCGCTGGGGACCGGCGGGGACGCCGAGCTCGAGATCCGCACCCGGGTGCATGGTAACGCCTCGGAGTATATTCCGGTGACGATGCTGGGCCTGTTCGTGCTGGCCACGCTCGGGGCGCCCGGCTGGGCGATCCATGCGGCCGGCGGCGTATTCACCTTCGGGCGCCTCATGCACGCCATCGGCCTGTCTCGGACTATCCTGCCGCTGCGGGCGGGCGGGATGGTGCTGACCTGGCTCGGCATGCTGTCTGTGGCCGGCGGGCTGGTCTGGCTGGCGCTGCACTGAGCCTCTGCGCACCGGCCCTGTTGCGCAGGGCTGCGGCGCGGTCCATCTAGCGCGGATGACTG
>JBGSKU010000313.1:0-5795 GCA_041741055.1 Hyphomonas sp. | reverse complement strand
GCCCGGCCTTCGCGGCGCGCGATGCGGCCTACTGCCTTCTCCATATCCGCCAGCAGCTCCGCACCGGGCTCATGCTGCCAGGTATGCTGCTGGTGCAGCTCGGTCATCGTCTTCGGCGCCGCCGCCCCATGCGCGCATGCGCCCAGCCCGGCCGCCAGAACCACCACCCAGATCGCCTTCATGTCCGTCTCCCTGATGTCGCCCGAATCTCCACCCCGAATGCGGCGTGACTAGGGAATGGCCAGTAAATAGTGGAAGGCAAATCCAGCAAGTCCGCCCGCCGCGGCGCCGATCAGCACATCGGCCAGAGTATGCCTTGCCAGATGAATCCGCGACCAGCCAATCAGTCCTGCGAGTGCGAGGCCGCCGCCAAGGAGGCCTATATCGGGCCAGAAGAGGCTCGCCGCCAGAACGGCGAACCCGACATGCAAAGACAGTTTCAGCCAAAGCGAAGACAGGACCGCGACGGCAACAAGCGCGGCGGCAACGCCCAACCCCGCTGACAGCGCGTCTGCCTGACCGCTCCAGACACTCCAGGCGGCCGCCAGGGCAAGCAAGGGCGCAAGGAACAGGTTCAACTGGCTGCGTTCCTCCGGCAGTGAGGCATCGGTATCGGCCCATTTTCCGCGCCGGACCTGAAGGATGGCAAACACAGTCACGGCAGCAGCAATGCCGCCTGCCGCAATGAAAACGGCGCCGGCCAATTCCGGTGAGTTGCCTGAGGAACCGGCGGCGAAGACCGAAGCCAGCGGCATGAGAATCGCCGGATGCCCCGCAAACGAAAGTCCGCATGCGAACGGTGTACGGATCATGGGGTCAGCAGGATCGCCCCGCTGGTTTTGCCGCTTTCGAGCGCCCGGTGCGCGTCGGCGGCATCCTTCAGCGCGAAGCGCTGGCCGATGTCCGCCGAGAGCACACCTGTCTCGACCAGCGAGAACAACCGTTTCGAGGCGCGCGCCAGCGAGGCGGGAGTGTCCGTGAAGTTGAACAAAGTCGGCCGCGTCATCACCAGCGAGCCACCCGCCGCCAACCGCCCCGGCGGGATTGGGTCTGCCGCGCCGGAGGCGTTGCCATAGGTGATGAACCAGCCGCGCGGGCGAAGGCTCGCGAGCGAAGCCTCTGCCGAAATCTTGCCGACGCTGTCATAGACAACATCTACGCCCCTGCCGCCCGTCAATTCACGGACTTGTCTGGCTACGTCGTCATAGCCGATCACCACCTCATCCGCGCCGAGCGCCTTTGCACGCTCTGACTTCGCGGCGCTGGAGGTGACCGCAATCACGCGCGCGCCGATATGTTTTGCCCAAGGCGTCAGCAGCGAGCCGACGCCGCCCACCGGCGCCCAGACGAGCGCCGTCTCGCCCTTCTGCAGGGGGCGGATTTCCTCCAGCAGCATCCACGCCGTCATGCCATTCAGCAGGATTGCGGCGGCTTCCTCATCGCTGATCCCGGCGGGCAGCGGCACCACGCCGGCCGCCGGCCCGGTATAATGCGTCGCGTAGGTGCCGCGTCCGGTATACGCGACCCGGTCGCCCGGCCCGACATGCTCCACGCCCTCGCCGACCTCCTCGATCACGCCCGCACCTTCCGACCCCGGAACAAAGGGCAGCGGCATCTTGTAAAGGCCGGTACGGTGATAGGTGTCGATGAAGTTTACCCCCACCGCCGTCTGGCGCACCAGCACCTCGCCGGGCCCCGGCGCGCGCGGCGGCGCGGCTTCCAGCGTCAGGACTTCGGGCCCGCCGGTCTGGTGGATCTTGATGGCGTAGGCATTGGGAAGGGTCATGGTTCAGGCTCCTTTAAACTTCGCCGGCCGTTTCTCGAGGAAGGAGGCCACGCCTTCCTTGTGATCGGCCGATTTGAAACACGCCGACAGCGCCGTCACATGCGCTTTCATGTGCTCCGGCAAGTCGCGCGCGAGGCCTTCATAGACGAGCGCCTTCATGTGGCGGATCGAGAAGGGCGAGGAATTGAGATACCGCCGCGCCTCGGCAAGGGCCGCATCCATCAGCGCGTCCGGCGCGACGATCTCGTTGGCATAGCCGATGTCCTTCGCCTCCGCCGCTTCGAGGAAGCTGCCGGAATAGAGGAGGCGCAAGGCCCGCGAATGCCCGATCAGGCGCGGCAGGATCCAGCTGCCCGCGCCGGTATCCGGCACGAGGCCCCGGTGCGCAAAGTTCCAGGCAAACCGCGCACGGTTGGTGACGATGCGCACATCGCACTGGCTGGAAAACTCCGCGCCCATGCCCACGGCAAATCCGTCAATCGCGCCGATCACCGGCTTGGGGCACGCGACCAGCGGCCACCATACATCGCCCTCATGCGCCTCGCCGCGCACGCCGCGTGTCTCGCCCGGAATGGTTGACAGGTCCGCGAGGTCCGTGCCGGCGCAGAACGTGCCGCCCGCCCCAGTCACGATCAGCACACGGATACTGTCATCGGCGGACACTTCCCGCACCTTCTCGATGAACGCGAACAGCATCGCATAGGTCATCGCATTGCGTTTTGCCGCGCGGTCGATCGTCAGGATGGCAATGCCATCTTCGGTTTTCTCGAGTTTGATGTGGTGGGCTGTCATTTTTTATCCTCCCGTATTTTCTGCCCCCTCTCCCCCCCGGGGAGAGGGGTTCTGAAACCTTAGTGTACTTTCGCCTCCGCCTTCCGGCGCATCCGGATGTTCAGCAATTCCACGCCCAGCGAGAACGCGATCGCGAAATAGAGATATCCGCGCGGAATGTGGAAGCCGAGCCCGTCGGCCACCAGCGCCACCCCCACCAGCAGGATGAAGGCCAGCGCCAGCATCTTCGTCGTCGGGTGCTCCGAGATGAACTTCGCCAGCGGATCGGCCGCCACCGCCATCACCAGCGTCGACAGAACCACGGCCGCGATCATGACCGGCAATAGTGTCGTCATGCCGATCGCGGTGATCACGCTGTCGAGCGAGAACACGATGTTGATCACGAACAGCTGGACGATCACGCTGGTGAAGGTCGACTTCGCGGTCGACTCCTCGTGATGGGTGCCCTCCACCGAGGCATGGATTTCCTGCGTGCCCTTCCAGAGCAGGAACAGGCCGCCTGCGAACAGGATCAGGTCCTTGATCGTGACGTCTTCGAAGTGATGCGCCGCCTCTGCGTCCCCGCCCGCCACAAACATCGCCAGGCCGTGCGGCAGCTTGAACAGCGCCTCCTTGTCCAGCCCGATGATCACGAAGATCAGGGATAGCATGAGGATGCGCAGCCCCATCGCGCCCCAGATGCCGATCCGGCTGGCGTGCTGGCGCTGCTTGCCCTCCAGCTTGCCGGTGGCGATTGAAATGAACAGCAGGTTGTCGATGCCCAATACGACTTCGAGGAAAGTCAGCGTCGCAAGTGAGCCCCAGAAGGCGGGAGAGGCTAGCAGTTCGGCCATGGTCTATGTCTTTTCAGGGTAAGGGAGATGTGGCCAGAGTGAACCCTGCGCCGCGCGCTTAGGCAAGGGCTGACGCGGCGGCCCGGCTTGCGCCCGGCGCCTGCCTGTCGCAGCGTCGGTCAAAACGAGGGAGGTCCCGATGCCCGATTTCCGCACCGTAGATGCCGGCGCCGCGCAGATCCGCGTCGCGCTTGAAGGCACAGGCCCGCTGGTCCTGATGGTCCACGGCTTTCCGGAAAGCTGGTATTCCTGGCGCCACCAGATCGGCCCCATCGCCGCCGCCGGCTTCACCGCGGCCGCCATGGATGTGCGCGGCTATGGGGGCTCCTCGCGCCTGCCCGAGGTTGCCGACTACCGGATGGAAGCCCTCATCGCAGACATTCTCGGCGTCGGCGCGGCCTTGTCGCCCGGGCGGAAATTCATCCTCCTCGGCCATGACTGGGGCGCGCCCCAGGTCTGGAACACGACCCTGCTGCATCCCGATCGCATCGCCGCCGTCGCGGCCCTCTCGGTGCCCTTCTACGGCGCGCCGGAGTTCTCTTTTGACGATGTGATCAAGCGCGTCTTCGACGACCGGGACCGGTTCTTCTACCAGTCCTATTTCCGCACCCCCGGGCGCGCCGAAGCCGACCTGGAGGCGGATCTGCGCCGCTTCCTTGCCGCCTTCTACTATTCCATCTCGGGCGATGCGAAGGCGGGCGAATGGAAGCTGGGCCTGCCTTCCAGCGCCACGCTGATGGACAGCCTGACCGTGCCGGACACGCTGCCCGGCTGGATGACCGAGGCCGATCTCGACTATTACGAAGCCGAGTTCAAACGCTCCGGCCTGTTCGGCCCGATCAGCCGCTACCGCAATCACACGCGCGACTTTGAATTCCTCTCGCCGTTCCGCGGCAAGTCGATCACCCAGCCGGCCTGCTTCATCGCTGGCGACAAGGACCCCGCCTTCAACGGCTTCGGCATGGTCACAGACCCCATCGGCAAGATGCGCCCCGCCGTGCCCAACCTCGAAACGGCCGTCGTCCTGCCCGGCTGCGGCCACTGGACCCAGCAGGAACGCCCTGCCGAGGTGGGCGCCGCCCTCGTGCCCTGGCTTGCCAGCCTGAAAGGCCGGGTGGTCTGATCGCCGCAAAATGCGGCTATCTATTTTCCCGGCGCCTGATTAGCTGTGCGCCTCTTGGGAGGAGACGCCACATGTTCCGCACACTCATCACCGCTGCCCTGCTGGCCGCCGCACCGCTGGCCGCCTTTGCCGACGAAGTCTGGACGCTGCCCAGCGGCAATCAGGTCACCTATCTCAGCGACGACGGCGACACCGCCATCTTCGGCTACACGCCGGTCATGGGTGTCGAGCAGTCCTACATCTTCGTGCCCGGCCTTGGCGGCAATTACGAAAACCGGGGCACCTATACCGGTTATTGGGTCGAGCCGACCTATGTCGGCAAGACCTGCCCGGTCTCGATCAACACGCCGGACGGCATGGCCTGGCAGCGCTGGGGTGTCATGGAAGTGCGCTTCCACAAGAAGGGCTTTCCCTCGAAGATCACCCTGAAGCGCGGCGACTGTTTCGGCGCCCCGAAGGAAAAGATCCTGCTGAAGCCGGTCGTCGGCGCCGGGCTGCAATAGTCCGTTCTCGGATTATTGCACGATGCCCTCACCGCAGATACCCGCGAAGGCAGGTATCCAGCGCAAGGATAACCGGACCCCTGCCTTCGCAGGGGTGTACGGAGCAGATGGCTTCACCGCGTCTGCCCGCCGTCCACTGCCAGCACCGCGCCGTTGATGAAGCTTGCGCGCTCCGACAACAGGAAAGCTGCGGTGTCACCGATTTCCTGCGGCGTGCCGAAGCGCTTCATCGGCACTTCCCGCTTGATCCAGCGCCACCAGCTGTCCGCGCGCGGCCCGGTCGATTGCTTCTCCCAATTGTTGCCCGGAAAGATGATGTTGCCCGGGGCGATTGTATTGACACGGACTTTCGTGTCGAACGCGAACCGCGCCACGCTGGTTGACAGGTGGTTCACTGCGGCTTTCGTCGCGCCATAGTCCAGCGGCGTGCCGAGCGCGCCAAGGCCCGCAATCGAGCTGATGAACAGGAAGCTGCCGCCGCCATTCTTCGCCATGCGCGGAATGGCCCCGCGCGCAAGGCGGAAAGCCGAGTTGAGGTTCTGGTCCAGCCCCGCCTGCCACTCGTCATCCGACACCTCCAGCCCCAGCGGCGAAGGTGACAGGCCGACATTCGCCACCGCCCCGGTAATTGGCCCGAACGCCGCCTCGCACGCCGCCAACGCCGCCTCGATGGGCGCGGTCTGCGTCAGGTCCCCGGCAAAACTCCACACCTTGTCCTTGCCGAACCGCGCCGCAAACTCCGCCCGCGTCGCTTCCAG
>JBGSKU010000312.1:0-4834 GCA_041741055.1 Hyphomonas sp. | reverse complement strand
CTCCGACCGAACGCGCTGTATAGGCAAACGCCTCCGCCGCTGCAACCGGCATAATCCCGCGTTTCTTCGGCCGCGTCAGCGGGGCGCGGCGGCGGTCACGGCATGGCGCAGGGCCCGTGCGTCCCAGAGCGCATTGTGCTGCACGGCGTCCACCATATCGGTCGGAAAGGCCGAGACATGCATCAGGCGCATGGACAGGTCCGGGATGCGCACCATCTGCCCCGGCGCAAGGATGAGGCACTGCATCAGGTGCATCAGATCTTCGGGCCAGTCGGCCACCAGCGCGGGCGAGGGGTCATCGGCGAGGAATTTCTGGATGGCGCGTCCAAAGCCCTCCAGCGGCACGACCTGTGGGCGCGCCGAAGGAATTGACAGGACCGGCAGCACGTTTTCCTCGACCCACGGATGGGGCAGCAGCGCGTCCAGCTCCGCCTCCGGCCGGGCCAGGTAAAGCTCGCTCACCTCGCCCGAAAGGGCGAGGCTGATCAGCTCCCCGCCAAACCCGTTGAACTCGCAATCGAGGAAATACAGCACCCGTCGCTATTCCGGTTTTGACAGGTCTACGGTGTCGATCAGTCCGGCAGCCGCCAGCGCGAAGGCGTATTCGATCGCTGTCTCCTTCAGGCCTTCGAACCGGCCCGAGGCACCGAAATGCCCCGAGTCGAGATTGATGCGCAGGAAATAGGGGCCGGCCTTCGGCGCCTCGGCACGCAGCTTCGCGGCCCACTTCGAGGGTTCCCAATAGGTCACGCGCGGATCGGCCACGCCGCCGGTGATCAGCATCGGCGGATAGTCCAGCGCCGTCACATTGTCGTAGGGGCTGTAGGCAAGGATCGTCTGGTAGGCTTTTTCATCCGTCAGCGGATTACCCCATTCCGGCCATTCCGGCGGCGTCAGCGGCAGGCTCTCGTCCGACATCGTGTTCAGCACGTCCACGAACGGCACAGCGGCGATGATGCCGCCGAACAGGCCGGGATCCATGTTCACCGCCGCGCCCAACAGCAGACCGCCGGCCGAGCCGCCCTGAGCGATCAGGTGTCCGCGCTTCGTGTAGCCCTTTTCGACAAGACGGTTGCCTGCCGCAAGGAAGTCCTTGAACGTGTTGGTCTTCTTGTCGAGCTTGCCATCAAGGTACCATTGGTAGCCCTTGGCCATCTCGCCGCGCGGGTTGACGATGGCATAGATAAAGCCCCGGTCCACAAGGCTCAGACGGCCCGTGCGGAAGTCCGCCGGGATGGTGATCCCGTAGGATCCATACCCGTAGAGCAACACCGGCGCGGTGCCGTCCACCGGTGTATTCTTGTGGCGCAGCAGCGTCACCGGCACTTCCGCCCCATCCCAGGACGGCGCCATGATCCGCTCGACCACATAGTCCGCCGGATTATGGCCCGAGGGAATCTCGCGCGTCTTGCGCAGGATGCGTTCGTGCGTATCGAGATTGTAATCGACCACCTGGTCCGGCGTCGTCGGCGAGGCATACTCGAAGCGCAGCATCGGCACGCCGTATTCGTAGCCGCCATCCAGATCGAGATCATAGGCGGCTTCGTCGAAGCTGATCGCGTGGCTTTCTGTCATCCCGCGCTTGTGGATCACGATACGGGGCAGGCCCCCTTCGCGCTCCATCACGGCGAGGTAATCCTTCTGGGCGTGGACGCCCAGCAGCAGCGTGCCGGGGCGGTGGGGGATGACATCTTCCCAGGTCTCGCGGGTCGTCGAGTCCATCGGCGCGCGGACGAGTTTGAAGTCGACCGCGCCGTCCGTGTTGGTGGTGATATAGAACTGGCCGTCCCAATGGGTGACCGAATATTCGTTGTCGGTCAGTCGCGGCGCGATCAGGCGCGGCTTCGGGTTCAGTTGGTCTGCGGGAAACCAGTAGGCTTCCGAGGTGGTATGCCCGCCCGCAGAAATGAAGATCACCTCTTCGCTTTCGCTCGTGCCGAGGCCGACGAAGAAGCCGGGGTCCTTCTCTTCATAGACCAGCGTATCCTCACCTGAGGCGAGGTCGCGCTGGTAGACGGCGCTTGGCCGGCCGTTGGGGCCGCGGTAGACCCAAAAGATTGCCTTGCCCGTCGCGCTCCACTCGAACGAACCATAGGCGTTCTCGATCAGCACGCCGGTGTCTTCGCCGGTCTCGATGTTCTTGACCCGGATCTCGTAATATTCGCTGCCCTTGGTATCGGTGCCATAGGCCAGGAACCTGTGATCGGGGGAGGCTTCCAGGTCGCCGAACGCAAAATAGTCCTCGTCCTTGCCCATCTCGTCGCCATCCAGCAGGATCGTCTCCTCGCTTTCGGGATTGAACGCATCGGCGGCGGGCCGGCGGGCATAGATCGAATACTCACCGCCTTCACGGTAGCGCGTGTAATACGCCCAGCCGCCATGGATCGACGGCACGGAGCTGTCATCTTCCTTGATGCGTCCCCGCATCTCGTTGAACAAGTCGTCCCGCAGCGCACTGGTCGGATCTTCCAGGCGTGCCTTGGTGAACGCGTTCTCTGCTTCGAGGTATCCGCGGATTTCCGGCTTCAGCAGCGACGGGTCGCGCATCACCTCCTGCCAGTTCTCGTCCTTCAGCCAGGCATAGGGGTCGTTGCGTGTATGTCCGAGCTGCGTGATCTCATGATCCACACGGGCCGCAACAGGCGCGGAAGGCAGGGTGGGCGCGACCGTGTCAGCGAGAGTCTTGGTCATGGTGCATCCGGAAACGAGGGAAATGGCAGCGGGGCCGGCGAGATGACCAGCAGGGCGCCTCGGCGGCTCCGCTCAAGGGCAGACCCGAGAGTGGAGCGGTCCGGCGGGGGCTGTCCAGCCCTTATTCGGCCGGACGGAAGTCCAGCACAATGCCGTTGATGCACCAGCGCTCGCCGGTTGGCGGCGGGCCGTCCCGGAACACATGCCCCTGGTGCAGGCCGCAGGTGGCGCAATGGCATTCGGTGCGCGGGTAGATCATCTTGAAGTCGGTCTTGGTCGCCACAGCGTCCGGCGTCACGGGCTGCCAGTAGCTCGGCCAGCCGGTACCCGAATCGAACTTGTGCTCGGACGACCACAGCGCCGTGCCGCAACCTTTGCAGTGGTAAAGGCCCGCGCGCTTCTCGTCATTGTAATTTCCGGGGGTGAAGGCCCGTTCGGTGCCTTCCTTCACGCCGACGCGAAACTCTTCCTCGGTGAGGAGTTCGCGCCATTCGCGGTCGGTGCGGTCGATCCTGGTCTTGGTCATTGGGGGCGCTCCCTATCTGGCTCGCCCCCAATATAGGGTGTGCATCAGCCGTAGAGAACCGTGATCGACTCGGCGACCAGCGCCGGACGGTCCTTGCCTTCGATCTCGACGGTCGCTTCCATCTTCATCTGCTTGCCGCCCGCCTTGGACTCAACCGACAGGCACTTCTGGCGCAGGCGCACTTTCGAGCCGACCGGAACCATGTTGGTGAAGCGCACCTTGTCCGAGCCATAGTTGATGCCCCGCGTTGTGCCTTCCACGCGCAACACTTCCGCGCCCAGCATCGGCAGCAGCGACAGGGTCAGGAAGCCATGGGCGATCGGGCCGCCGATTTCCTTGGTGGCGCGGGCCACGTCGACGTGGATCCACTGGTGGTCGCCGGTCGCGTCGGCAAACTTGTTCACGCGGTCCTGGTCGATCGTGTGCCAATCGGACACGCCGACTTCCTGTCCGGCCAGCGATTCCAGGTCGGCGTATGAAACTTTGCGTGGGTTTGCCATCGGATCCTCCTTGAATGGTTTTGCCTGTTTTGGCGTGGCCCCGGCGCTTCCGCAAGGGTAACGGCGCGTCAATCGTCCACCGCTTGACTGCAGGCGCGGCGGCCTCATTCTGGACAACTGGATCGGTGACCATGGCCGCTATGACGCTTACCACGCTCTTTTCCCTCCAGAAGGGCACGCCGGGCTACGCGCGGCTCGTTTACGCCGGCCTGCTGGCGGGCCTTCTTGTCCCGGGGCTGAACTTTGCCGCCGCCCTTCTGGCCTGGCTCGGCCGGGATGCCGGCGACGCCATGCTGCAGCGTCATGCCCTCAACCAGCTCCACATCTTCTGGAAAAGCGTCATCTATGTCCTGATCGGCCTCGTGCTGACCTATTTCCTGTTCGGCGTCCTGATCATCATGGCGACCATCGTCTGGTACATCCTGCGCCTCTACAAAGGCCTGCAGGCGCTTGGCGCCGGCGCCTCGCCGGAGAACCCCGAGAGCTGGCTTTTCTGACCCGTCAGCCGAGATGGCGCTTCAGCGCCGCCAGGAACCGCGACACATCCGCGTCCGACGTGAACAGGTGCGGCGTGATCCGCAGCCGGTTGCCCCGCTTCGACACGAAGATCTTCTCCGCCTTCAGCCGCGCCGTCAGGTCTGCGGGCGCCGTGTCCGGCAGCAGCGCGCCGAGATAGTGCGGTCCGCGTTCGGCCTCCGCCATCGCCGGCAGGCCCAGCGTTTCAAGTTCGGCCGCCAGCGCCCGGTTGCGGTGCGCCAGCGTCGCCTCGATCCGGTCTATGCCCCAATCGAGGATCTGCTGCACGGCGGCGTGGAAGGCGGGCAGAAGTGCGAAGTTCGAGCGCTCACCCATGTCATATCGCTCCGCACCCGGAGAAAACCTGTCGCGGTAATCGATCAGGCGCGAGAAGTCCTCCGCACCGTCGCGGTTGATCCAGTTCTGCTCCAGCGGTGTGCCATCACGCCGGTGCGGCGCAGCGTAGAGGAATCCCATCGCATAGGGGCCGAGCAGCCATTTATAACCCGCCACCACAACGAAGTCCGGCTGCACGGCGCGCACATCGAACGCCATCGCGCCGCAGCTCTGCGTCAGGTCCAGCACCAGCGCCGCGCCCACT
>JBGSKU010000311.1:0-5696 GCA_041741055.1 Hyphomonas sp. | reverse complement strand
GGCCACCAACCCGCAGCGCCGCGCGCGTGTCATGTTCGAGTTCAAGCGCCTCGTCGAAGCCAACATGAATGAGCTTGCGCACCTCCTCTCCTCTGAGCACGGCAAGGTGATCGCCGACTCGAAAGGTGACGTGCAGCGCGGTCTCGACGTGGTGGAGTTCGCCTGCGGTGTGCCGCACTTGCTCAAAGGCGAATATACAGAAGGCGCAGGCCCAGGCATCGACGTTTTCTCCATGCGTCAGGCGCTGGGTGTCTGTGCCGGCATCACGCCGTTCAACTTTCCCGCCATGATCCCGTGCTGGATGGCTGCCGTTGCGATCGCGTGCGGCAACACCTTCATCCTGAAACCGTCCGAGAAGGACCCGTCGGTGCCGATGCGTCTCGCCGAGCTCATGCTCGAAGCCGGCGCGCCGGCCGGCGTGCTCAACGTCGTCAACGGCGACAAGGTTGCCGTCGATGCCATCCTCACGCATCCGGACATCAAGGCCGTCAGCTTCGTCGGATCGTCCGACATCGCACAATATGTCTACTCGACCGGCGCTGCGAACGGCAAGCGCGTCCAGGCCATGGGCGGCGCGAAGAACCATGGCATCATCATGCCGGATGCCGACATGGACCAGGCCGTGAAAGACATCGTCGGCGCGGCTTACGGCTCGGCTGGCGAGCGTTGCATGGCGCTTCCTGTCGCGGTCACCGTCGGCAAGAAGACCGGAGACGAATTCGTGGCGCGCATGATGGACGCGGCGCGCGGCCTGAAGGTCGGCATCTCGACCGACAATGACGCACATTATGGCCCGGTCGTCTCAGCCCAGCACCGGGCGAAGATCGAAAACTACATCCAGATGGGCGTCGACGAGGGTGCCAAGCTTCTCCTCGACGGCCGTGGTCACACCCTGCAGGGGCACGAGAACGGCTTCTTCGTCGGACCCTCGCTGTTCGACCACGTCAAGCCAGGCATGCGGTCCTATCAGGAAGAAATCTTCGGTCCCGTCCTGCAGGTCGTCCGCGCGGAGTCGCTCGAAGAGGCCGCCGCGCTTGCCACGAACCATCAGTACGGAAACGGCTGCGCCATCTTTACGTCGAATGGCCGCGCCGCGCGCGAGTTCGCCGCGCAGGTGAACGTCGGCATGGTCGGCATCAACGTGCCGATCCCTGTACCGGTCGCCTACCATACTTTCGGCGGCTGGAAACGCTCCGCCTTCGGCGACACCAACCAGCACGGCCCGGAAGGCATCAAGTTCTGGACCAAGATCAAGACCGTTACCCAGCGCTGGCCAGACGGCGATGTCGGCGACCAGGCCTTTGTCATCCCGATCATGGGGTAAGCCGCTGAACCGGAAGCGCCACCGCTTGTGGCGTATCCGGGCCTGAGTTAATCCGTTGGCTTCAACTTTTGAAACCGGGGAGGGTTTCATGACAGAGGCTACCATCGGCGCGCCGGCCACCGGCGACCGTCTGTTCATCCGCAATCTCATCACCGTTATGGCCGTCATTCTGGTTGGTGGCTTTGTCGTCCAGCTCGCCATGGGCCGGTCCAGTTTCAATGCGCCATTGATCGTCCACGCCCACGCCGTTGTGTTCATGGGCTGGGTCGGCATCGTGCTGACGCAGGCCTGGCTCGCGGGTTCGGGCAACATGCAATTGCACCAGCAGGTCGGAAAACTGGCTGCTGTATGGGCGCTCGGCCTGCTCGTTTTCGGCACATGGATCACCGTCGCGGCCGTGCAGACCGGGCGCACGCCCTTCTTCTTTCAGCCGCAGCATTTCATTGTCGCCAATCCGCTGTCGCTGTTTGCCGCCATCGGCCTGCTGGCCGCTGCTGTGGCCATGCGTAGTCGCCCGGACTGGCACGCCCGTCTGCAGGTCGGCTCGTTTGTGCTCCTGATGGGCCCCGGATTTGGCCGCCTTCTGCCAATGCCTATCCTGCCGCCCTACGCCTTCGAAATTGCCGGCCTCGCCGCACTGATCTTTCCGCTGGCCGGGATCATCTACGACTGGCGCGCCCATGGCCGGCCGCACGCCGCCTGGTTCTGGGGCATCGGTGTGCTGCTTGCGGTCGTCGTGGTCGCCCGCCTTGCCGGGTTCTCGCCCATAGGCGAAGCCGTCTACGATGCCGTCGTGGCGGGCACCCCGCTCGAGGGCACAAGCGGCCTCGACTTCCCGCCACCACCGGGACCGCCGCCTGTTTGATTGAAGTTGAATAGCAAGGACAACCTTTCCCGATGACGACTTACAAGACGATCACCTTCGAACAGAAAGGCCGCGTTGCGGTCGTCACGTTGAATCGGCCCGACAGCCTGAATGCCCTCAATGCGGAAATCATGGCCGAAGTGGTCGACTGCTTTGCCGCCATCGACCGCAACAAGGATATTGCCGTCAGTGTGCTGACGGGAGCGGGCCGCGCCTTCGCGGCGGGCGCGGACATCAAAGAAATGCAGCCGCAATCCTTCTCGGACATGTATGTCGAGGACTATTTCGCCGGCTGGGACCGTTTCGCTGCTAGCCGCAAGCCGGTGATCGCGGCGGTCAACGGCTTCGCCCTCGGCGGCGGCTGCGAACTCGCCATGATGTGCGACCTCATCATCGCGTCCGACAAGGCCAAGTTCGGCCAGCCGGAAATCAAGCTCGGCGTCACGCCCGGCATGGGCGGCTCCGTCCGGCTCACCAAGGCGGTCGGCAAGGCAAAGGCCAGGGACATGGTGCGCACCGGCCGGATGATCGACGGCGCTGAAGCCGACCGGATCGGTCTCGTCTCCCGCGTCGTACCGCATGATACGCTGCTGGAGGTCGCCATGACCGCTGCCAACGAGATCGCCGCCTTCTCGGTGCCATCCCTTATGGCCGCCAAGGAAATGGTCGGCCGCGCGCTGGAACTTCCGACCACGGAAGGCGTGAAATTCGAGCGCCGCCTGTTCCAGGGCCTGTTCGGCACCGCCGACCAGAAAGAGGGCATGGCTGCCTTCAGCGAGAAACGCCCCGCGAAGTTTGAGGACAAGTAAGATGACCAGAATCGCCTTCATCGGCCTCGGCAACATGGGCGGCGGCATGTGCGCTAACCTCGTCAAGGCAGGGCACACCGTTGCGGCCTTCGATCTCAATGCAGATGCGGTCAAAGCCGTTGCCGCCAAAGGCGCGCGCGCGGCGAGTTCGGTCGCCGATGCGGTCAAGGATGCCGAAGTCGTCGTCTCGATGTTGCCCGCCGGCAAGCATGTCCTCGGCGTCTATTTCGGCCCGGACGGGGTTTCGTCCCACGCCAAACGTGGCACGTTGCTGATCGACTGTTCCACCATCGCCGTCACGGATGCGCGTGAAGCCCATGTGCAGGCGGATCTTTCGGGCTTGATCATGGTCGATGCGCCGGTCTCCGGCGGGGTTGCCGCCGCCGAGGCCGGCACGCTCACCTTCATGGCCGGCGGCACGGCCAAGGCTTTCGAGAAGGCCGAACCCATCCTGAAGAACATGGGCAAGAACATCTTTCATGCCGGCGGCGCCGGGAATGGGCAGGCAGCCAAGATCGCCAACAACATGCTGCTCGGCATCTCGATGATCGGCACCTGCGAGGCGTTCAACCTCGCCGAAAAGCTGGGACTCGACGCGGAGACGTTCTTCAGGATTTCATCGGTCTCGTCCGGCCAGTGCTGGTCCATGACCAGCTATTGCCCTGCGCCCGGCCCAGTGCCGACATCTCCCGCAAACCGCGATTATACCCCCGGTTTTGCCGTCGCGATGATGCTCAAGGACCTGCATCTGGCCGCCGACGCCGCGCGCTCGGCCGGTGCGGAGATACGCCTCGGCGAGCACGCAGAAAGCATCTACCAGTCACTCGCTGACCGGGGTCTCGCCGGGCTCGATTTTTCGGGTGTGATGAAGGACGTCAAAGGCGAAATCCCCCGCAGTTGATTCAATTGAAAGGTTAGAGGTCACAGCGCTTTAACCATCCGGCCCGTGGCACGGGAGTTGCGCCAATACCGCCCAGAAGCGCCGCATTTGCAGCGGTGCCTGATGCGTATTGGGACAGAGACCGCCATATGGCCGCCGGATCTGAGGGGAATATTCTCGTTGTATTACACGGCGCGGCGCGCGGCCGCAGCGTGCCGACCGGCGACGTGTTCTTCTCGCGGCTCAAGGTGCGCGATCCCGAACTGGCCGCCCGGCTCCGGTTCCACCAGACCGGAACCCCTGCGCCGGGCCTGAATGGTGTAGCCTTGGTCGTGTTCTGGCTGGGCGATCCGCTGCGCCAGAAATATCCGGATTGCTACGCCGATGCGTCCGCCATCGCCCGGGATGCGGCGCGCCGTGGCATTCCGGTGCTGAACCATCCGGACGGTCTGTCGAACACCACCAAGGCCATGCAGTCTGAAATCTGGATGAAGGCCGGCATTCCGTGCGCGCCCGTCGCGTGCGTCTCGACACCGGCCGAACTGACCGACGCCTTCGCCCGCATGGACGGCCCGTGCTTCCTGCGCGGCAAGGATACCCATGCAGAACGTGAGATCCGCATGCTGTGCGCGCCGGAGCAGGTGCGCGCTGCGGCTGAGGCGATCTGCAATCCGGCCGCGCTGGTCAGGATCCACGATGTACGCGCTGAATACCGCCGCGCCGGCACCCCGGCGTCGAGCCTGTACAGCCGCTTCCACCACAAGGCACGCGCTTTCGTGTTCCAGGGCGATGTGAAATCCAGCCACCTGTTTTTCTCGCACCACCTCGCCGTGGGCCTGTCCAACAGTCTGTTCGCGCGCGAAGAGCGGCCCAAGCGCCGCCTGCTTCGCAAACTCGGTTTCCGCAAGCAGCTGTTCAACGACATGATCGCGGAAGACCTGAATTATTTCCACACACGCGCAGCGCACCGGGACGTTCTGGTCAAGGCGGTCGCCGCGCTGGGTCTCGATGTGGCCGCCGTCGATTACAGCATCCGGCCCGATGGCGCGCTGATCCTCTGGGAAGCCAACCCGTACTTCTTCCTGCCGCCCGGCGAACAAAGCGTTCTCGCCGAGGAACGTTTGGCCGTTGCCCGCGTCAACGCTTCGCTGGACTGGATGGCCAACTGTCTGTGGGCGGCGCTGCCAAAGCGGCTCGCATCATGACCTTGTCGGTTCCGGTCTCTGCAGGTCGAGGTCGCCGCGACCTCCTCAAGAAGTTCGGCTGGACCAGCCTCGCTTCGATCGTGCAGATGCTTGCCGGGATCGCTTCCGTCGTCGTCCTGACGCGCTTTCTCTCGCCTTCAGATTACGGTCTCTACGGCATCGCGATCATGTCGGTGGCCGTCGCCGAAATCCTGACTGGCGGCATCCTGTCCAGCCCGATCGAGCAAAAGGCCGAGGTTTCGCGCGCCGATCTCAATTCGGCATTCTGGGCGAATTTCGGCCTCGCCCTGATCTGCACTGCGATCACAATCCCGGCAGCCGCCTTTGTCGTATCCTCGCTGGACGCGCCCAAGGCCTTGCCCGTCATCGCAGCGGCCTGCCTCCTGATGACGCTCACTGCCGCCGGCATCGTGCCGGAAAGCCTGCTGCGCCGCCGCCAGCAGTTCCGCGCGCTCGCCAAGGTCGGCATGTTCGCGGCCGTCGCCGGTCTCGCCTCCGGCATCTCGCTGGCTGTCATGGGGGCTGGGGTCTGGTCCCTGATCGGACTGGAACTCGTGCGCCGCGTGATACTGGTCACGTCCAATTTCATCCTGTCGCGCTGGCGTCCGGACGG